>JBFJZP010000129.1:0-7252 GCA_041622095.1 Burkholderiaceae bacterium
CGCTGAATTACAAGGGTTTTCCGCGGTCGATCTGCACCTCGGTCAACCATGTCGTCTGCCACGGCATCCCCGGTCCGAAGAAGCTCAGGAAGGGCGATATCGTCAACATCGACGTTACGGTCATCAAGGACGGCTGGCATGGCGACACCAGCCGCATGTTCGTCGTCGGCGAGACCTCGATCGCGGCGCGGCGCCTGAGCAAGATCACCTACGAAGCGATGTGGCACGGCATCGTCATGGTGCGCCCCGGTGTGCGCCTGGGCGATATCGGCTGGGCGATCCAGAAATATGCCGAGTCGAATGGCTTCAGCGTGGTGCGCGAGTTCTGCGGACACGGCATCGGCCAGGTGTTCCACGAGGAGCCGCAGGTGCTGCACTACGGCAAACCCGGCACGCTGGAGGAACTCAAGACCGGCATGACCTTCACCATCGAGCCGATGATCAACGCCGGGCGCAAGGACATCAAGGACGGGCCCGAGAAGGACGGCTGGACCATCGTCACCAAGGACCATTCGTTGTCGGCCCAGTGGGAACACACCGTGCTGGTGACGCCGACCGGTTACGAGATCATGACCTTGTCGGTCGGCAGCCCACCACCGCCGGACTTCGTCAATGCCTGAAGAAAACCTGGTCGACGCATCCCCGATGCGTGCGGTGCAGGAGCTGCGAGTCGACTTCCGTACCAAGAAGAAGGCCCTGCTCGAGACGATTCGCGCCAGCGTGGCGTCGACCCGTGCAGTCGGCAAGACACTGACCCAGCTGTCCAACCTGGCCGACGCCACCTTGCGCGCCTTGTGGGATCAGGCAGGCCTGCGCGGACCTTGCGCCCTGGTCGCGGTCGGCGGTTACGGTCGGGCCAAGCTTTTTCCGCATTCCGACGTCGACGTATTGCTGTTGCTGTCGGACAAGTACAAACCCGAGGACGACGCCGAACTGCAGTCGCGCATCGAGACCTTCATCGGCAGTTGCTGGGACACCGGGCTGGAGATCGGCTCCGCTGTGCGCACCGTGACGCAGTGCCTGGCTGAAGCGGCAAAGGACGTGACGGTGCAGACCTCGGTGCTGGAGTCGCGCCTGGTGATCGGCAACCGGCCCCTGTATAGCCAGCTGCGTGAGCGGCTGGCCCAGGAGATGGACCCGCGCGCTTTCTTTGTCGCCAAGTCGCTGGAGATGCGCCAGCGGCACACCAAGTACGAAGACACGCCGTACGCGTTGGAGCCCAATTGCAAGGAGTCTCCCGGTGGGCTGCGCGACCTGCAGATGCTGCTGTGGGTATCCAAGGCCGCCGGCATGGGGCGCAACTGGGACGAACTGGCCCGCACCGGCCTGGCCACCCCGTTCGAGGTGCGCCAGATCAAGCGCAACGAGGCACTGATGCGGCTGATCCGCATGCGCCTGCACCTGATTGCCGGCCGGCGCGAGGACCGGCTGGTGTTCGACATGCAGACCGCGGTGGCAGAGTCCTTCGGCTATCGCACACCGGACGATGGCACGGTGCCGTTTTCGGTCGGCCTGACCGAAACCTCGGCCAAGTCGACCCGGCGTATCACGGTGGTGCGCGCCAGCGAAGCCTTGATGCGCCGCTACTACTGGGCGGCCAAGGCGATCACCCAGCTCAACCAGATCGTGTTGCTGAACATGGAGGAGAGGCTGTACGGGACCAACGAACAGCCACGGCCGCTGAACGCCTGGTTCAACGAGAAGGCCGGCATGATCGACGTGGTCAGCGACGACCTGTACGTGCGCGAGCCGCATGCGATCCTGCAGACCTTCCTGCTCTACCAGACCAGCAGCGGCACCAAGGGCCTGTCGAGTCGCACCTTGCGCGCCTTGTACAACGCGCGCTCGGTCATGAACGCGAAGTTCCGCAACGATCCGGTGAACCGCGCGACCTTCCTCGAGATCCTGATGCAGCACGATGGCCTGACCCATGCGATGCGCCTGATGAACCAGACCTCGGTGCTCGGACGTTACCTGTGGGTGTTCCGGCGCATCGTCGGCCAGATGCAGCATGACCTGTTCCATGTCTACACGGTCGACCAGCATATCCTGATGGTGTTGCGCAACATGCGGCGCTTCTTCATCGTCGAGCATGCGCATGAGTACCCGTTCTGCTCGCAACTGGCTGCCGGCTGGGACAA
The DNA here is from genome assembly GCA_041622095.1 of Burkholderiaceae bacterium. Classification (GTDB taxonomy): domain Bacteria; phylum Pseudomonadota; class Gammaproteobacteria; order Burkholderiales; family Burkholderiaceae_C; genus CAISIP01. Next base: position 2,142 of record JBFJZP010000129.1, read on the forward strand.
GCCCTGGATTCTTTACGTGGCGGCGCTGTTCCACGACATCGCCAAGGGCCGCGGTGGCGACCACTCCAAACTCGGCGCCACCAGCGTGCGCCTGTTCTGCCGCCAGCACGGCATTGCGCGCGACGACGCCCGCATGATCGAGTTCCTGGTGCGCGAGCACCTGACGATGAGCCATATCGCGCAAAAGGCCGACCTGAGCGACCCCGACGTCATCATGCGTTTTGCCAAACGCGTCGGCGACCAGCGCCACCTGACCGCCCTGTACCTGCTGACGGTGGCCGACATCCGCGGCACTTCGCCAAAGGTCTGGAATGCCTGGAAAGGCAAGCTGCTCGAGGACCTGTACCACTACACCGCGCGCGCGCTCGGCGGCGACGTGCCGGATCCACAGGCCGAGGTCGAGGCGCGCAAGCGTGAGGCGCTGGTGAAGATCGCGCTGTATGCCCTGCCCCATGAGGCGCACAAGCGCCTGTGGGAAACACTGGACGTGGGCTACTTCATGCGCCATGACTCGGCCGACATCGCCTGGCACACCCGTCACCTGTCGCGCCATGTGGGCACCGACAAGCCGATCGTGCGGGCACGCCGTTCACTGGTCGGCGAAGGCCTGCAGATCATGGTCTATACCCGCGACCAGAGCGACCTGTTCGCGCGCATCTGCGGTTATTTCGACCATGGCCATTTCAGCATCCTCGATTCGCGCATCCATACCGCGCGCAACGGGTATGCGCTCGATACCTTCCAGGTCGTCACCTCGGTGATGCCGGAACACTATCGCGAGTTGATCAACATGATCGAGAGCGGCCTGGCGGCGGCCATTGCCGATTCCGGACCCCTGCGCGAACCCAGCCGCGGCAGGGTCTCGCGTCGGGTACGCAATTTCCCGATCACACCGCGGGTTACCTTGCGACCAGACGAAAAAGGCCAGCGCTGGCTGCTCAACATCACCGCGAGCGACCGGGTCGGACTGCTGTATGCGGTCGCGCGGGTGCTGGCCATGCACAAGGTCAACCTGCACCTGGCCAAGATCGCAACGCTGGGCGAACTGGTCGACGACACCTTCCTGGTCGACGGACCCCAGTTGCAATACAACCGCGACCAGATCGAGATCGAGACCGAACTGCTGCAGGCCTTGTCCTGACGACACCGGCGGAGCGCGTCGCCGTCGGATGCGGCCGGCGCAGCGGCCTCAGTCGTCCTGGCTGGCGTCCATGCCGGGAAACAGCACCTCGGTGAAACCGAAACGGCTGAAGTCGCGCACGCGCATCGGGTACAACACGCCGATCAGGTGATCGCATTCATGCTGCACCACCCGCGCGTGGAATCCCTCGACCGTGCGCTCGATCGCGTCGCCATACTGGTCGAAACCGGCGTAGTGCAGGCGTCCATGGCGCGGCACCACCGCGCGCAGGCCAGGCACCGACAGGCAGCCCTCCCAGTCTTCCTCCAGCTCCGGTGCCCCGGGCGCCGGCGGCAGCGGTGTCAGCACCGGATTGATCAGCACCGTGCGCGGAACCGGCGGTGCATCCGGGTAACGCGGATTCGGCGCGTCGGTGCCGAAGATCACCACCTGCAGGTCGATACCGATCTGCGGCGCGGCCAGTCCGGCGCCATTGGCTGCATGCATGGTGTCGAGCATGTCGCTGATCAGCAAATGCAAGGGGTCGGTGTCGAATGCACCGACCGCTTGTGCCACGCGCAACAGGCGCGGGTCGCCCATCTTCAGGATTTCACGTATCGCCATCGAGCATCTCCTTGAGCCGGGCCTCGTCGATCACCGGCACACCCAGTGCCAGCGCCTTGTCCAGCTTGCTGCCGGCCTCCGCGCCGGCGACCACGAAATCCGTCTTCCTGCTGACCGAGCCGGCCACCTTGCCGCCTGCGGCCTCGACCCGGTCGCGGGCTTCGTCACGCCCCATCGACGGCAGGGTTCCGGTGATCACGAAGGTCTTGCCGCTCAGGGGGCGCGGCGCCACCGGCGCCGGTGCGCCCTCCTCCCAGTGCAATCCGCAGGCACGCAACTGTTCGACCACTTCGCGGTTGTGCGGCTGCTCGAAAAACATGCGGATGCTCCGGGCCACGATCGGACCGACGTCGGCCACTTCGAGCAACTGCTCCTCGCCGGCATCCATGATCGCATCCAGGCTGCCGAAATGGCGGGCCAGCTCCTTGGCCGTGGCCTCGCCGACATGGCGGATGCCCAAGCCGAACAGGAAACGCTGCAAGGTGGTGTGCTTGGACTGCTCCAGCGCATCGAGGATATTGCGCGCCGACTTGTCGGCCATGCGCTCCAGGCTGGCCAGCGCGGCGAATCCCAACCGGTACAGGTCGGGCAAGGTACGTACCACCTGGCTGTCGACCAACTGATCCACCAGCTTCTCGCCCAGACCTTCGATCTCGACCGCCCTGCGCTGCGCAAAATGCAGGATCGCCTGCTTGCGCTGCGCCGCACAGAACAAGCCGCCGGTACATCGGTAGTCGGCCTCGCCCTCCTCGCGCAAGGCGGCCGAGCCGCAGACCGGACAGACCGCCGGCATCGTGAACACCGGCGGGTCGCCAATACGCTTGTCCGGCACGACCGACACCACTTCGGGGATGACATCGCCGGCGCGCCGCACCACCACCGTGTCGCCGACCCGCACATCCTTGCGCCGGGCCTCGTCTTCGTTGTGCAAGGTGGCATTGGTGACGGTGACGCCACCGACGAACACCGGCGCCAGCTTGGCCACCGGCGTGAGCTTGCCGGTGCGCCCGACCTGGATCTCGATGCCGAGCACCGTGGTCTGCTGCTCCTGGGCCGGGTATTTGTGGGCCACCGCCCAACGCGGCTCGCGCGTGACAAAACCCAGCCGTTGCTGCAGCGCCAGCGAATTGACCTTGTAGACCACGCCGTCGATGTCGAACCCCAGCGTGTCGCGCAAGGCGCCGATACGCGCGTGGTAGTCGACCAGCGCCTGCGCGCCTTCGGCCAGCGCCACCAGGTCACTGACCGGAAAACCCCAGGCCCGCAGCTGCTGCAGCATCGCGTAGTGCTCGGTGAAGACCGGTCCGCCCTGCTCCACCGGCGTGACCTGGCCGAGCCCGTAGGCGAAAAAACTCAGCGGCCTGCGCGCGGCGATGGCGGGATCGAGCTGGCGCACCGCGCCGGCTGCCGCGTTGCGTGGATTGACAAAGGTTTTCTCGCCGCGTGCGCCGGCCGCGATCTTGTCCCGTTGCCCCGCGTTGAGCCGCTCGAAGTCGTCCCGCCGCATGTACACCTCGCCGCGCACCTCGAGCAGCGCCGGCGCGTCCGCCGGCAGGCGCAGCGGCACCTGGCCAATGGTGCGCACGTTCTGGGTCACATCCTCGCCGGTTTCGCCGTCGCCCCGGGTCGCGGCCTGCACCAGCACGCCGCCCTGGTAACGCAGACTCATCGCCAGGCCGTCGAACTTCGGCTCTGCCACGTATTGCAGCGCCGGCGCATCCGCTGCCAGGCCGAGCTCACGCCGCACCCGGGCGTCGAACGCGGCCGCGCCACTGGCCAATGTGTCGGTCTCGGTGCGGATGCTGAGCATCGGAACCGCATGGCGCACTGGCGCGAACCCGTCGAGCACCTGGCCGCCGACGCGCTGGGTCGGCGAATCCGCCGTCAACAGGTCCGGACGACTGGCCTCGATGCCTTGCAGTTCCTGGAACATCGCGTCGTAGGCCGCATCCGCAATCGTCGGCGCGTCCAGCACGTAATACTGGTGTGCATGCCGATGCAGCTCGGCGCGCAGCTCTGCGGCGCGCTCGGCCTGCGGGTCGGGCTTGTCGGCGGATGGCCGCGCTGGCGCGCTCACGTCGAATCCCCGAATGCAGGCACTTCTTCCCGGCCGGTCACGAGAACAGGCGCCGCGCCAGGGCTGACCCGGCCGCCAGGTCGCGCTGCTCGAGCGTGTCGTACAAGCCCTCGAGCTCGCCGCCGATGGTGTCCATCGCATCGCGCGCCAGCAACTGGCCGTTGTCGTCGGTGATCACGCCGTCCATCGTCTGCGCCATGCCCTGCGCCACCTCGCGCAGCCGCACGAAGGGCTGCTCCGACCGGTCGACCTGGGCCACGTCCAGCGCCAGCGACACCTGCCGTACCGCAGCCTGGGCCGGATCGTCAGCCAATGCAGCCTGTGTGTCGAACAGCAGGCTGAGCACCGGCGGCATGCCATTGCCGGCAGCCGGCAGCACCATGCGGCCCGGCACCGCACCGGCAACAAAACCCAGCCGCGCCGCCTGTTGCTGGACATAGCCCGGACTCCAGGCCGCGCTGCGTGCACGCAACGTGAAGCCGAGCTGGGCATCATGGCCGCTGGCGAACTGGTCGAGTTCGCGCGCGCGCGCCACCTCTTCGAGCATGTCCGGGAAGTCGGCGGTGCCGGCGACCGCGTCGCAGAAAGCCTGGGTCTTGGCAACAAACTCCGAGAACTCGATCTCGTTGAGAGCACCCGAGCGGTTGGCCAGTTGCACGCCGGCCTGCAGCGCGGAGTAACGCTGACCCGGCGCCGGCGGCTCCCACTGGCGACTCTCGCTGTTGAGCCCTTCGATCGCGAACGGCTTGCTGCCAACCCGGCGGGTGCTCGGCATCGAGCCCATCGCCAGTTCGCCGTGGATTTCCGCCTCCAGCGCGATCGGGGCAATCACGTCGATCAAGGCGTCCAGGCCCGGCTTTCGCTCTGCCGCCGGCACCACCGGCGGCGGTGCCTCGAATGCGTCCTCGTCGAGCCGGGGCTCGATCGCCTCGCCCGGCTCGGTCGGAAGATAGTCGTCGCTGGGTTGGGCCTGCCGCGGCGCCACCTTGCGCGCCGACCAGGCGCCATGCGCCACGACTCCGGCCAACACCAGGCCGCCGGCAACTGCAAGACCGATTTGCAAGGTACTCATGAATCTCAGCTCAGTTCTGCCAACGAGGCGGCGGCGTCCATGTCGACGGCCACGATGCGTGATACGCCTTGCTCCTGCATCGTGACCCCGATCAGCTGTTGCGCCATCTCCATGGCGATCTTGTTTTGACTGATGAACAGGAATTGGGTTTCCCGGCTCATGCTGGTGACCAGTTTGGCATAACGTTCGGTATTCGCATCGTCCAGCGGCGCATCGAC
>JBFJZP010000130.1:0-7250 GCA_041622095.1 Burkholderiaceae bacterium
GCGGTCGGGGCACTCGGTGGTTTCCTGCTGGCGTTCGCGTACCGGCAGCTGACATTCGGTGTCGTCAAGGAAAGTGTGTTCCTGACGGCCAAGACGTCGGCGATGGTGTGCTGGTTGTTCGTCGGTTCTGCGATCTTCTCGGCAGCCTTTGCGCTGCTCGGTGGCCAGGAGCTGGTCGAACGCTGGGTGTTGTCGATGAACCTGTCCAAGACGGAGTTCCTGATCCTGTCGCAGGTCATCATCTTCATCCTCGGCTGGCCGCTGGAGTGGACCGAGATCATCGTCATCTTCATGCCGATCTTCATCCCGCTGCTCGACAACTTCGGCGTCGATCCGCTGTTCTTCGGTCTGCTGGTCGCGCTGAACCTTCAGACCGCGTTCCTGAGTCCGCCGGTGGCGATGTCCGCGTTCTACCTCAAGGGGGTCAGCCCTCCCCATGTGACGCTGGGCCAGATCTTCTCGGGCATGTTGCCGTTCATGGGCATCCAGGTTGTCGCCATCGTGCTGCTGTACCAGTTCCCGGCCATCGGCATGTGGTTGCCACAGGTGCTTTACCGCTAAGCCGCGCAGCGGCGCCGGGCCGTGCTGCAGGGCGGCGGCCGGCGCGGACCCCGGTCAGGTCGTCAGCCGGTCGGCCTGCCGGGGTACCGTTGCGCCCTGCAACACGCGTGCCACGGTGCGCAGGCCGTCGCGCAACTGTTCCTTCGAGCGGGCCGCATTCAGGCTGATGCGCACCGCATCCGGCGCCGGCGCACGCCCGGCTGCGAAGTGCGTCATCGTTCGCACCTGCACGCCGGCCTGGCGCAGGCTGGTCGCGAAGTGGTCCGCCTGCCAGGGCTCGGGCAGCGGCAGGTACAGGTGCGGCATGTCGGGTGCCCAGCGCAACGGGAAGTCCTGCAGGCAGCGCCGGGCCAGCGCCAGGCGCTCGCCGATGCGTTTGCGCTGCAGGTCGATCAGCTGTTCGGCCACGCCGGATTCGAGCCAGTGGGTGACGATCTCCGGCATCAGCGGCGCGACCATCCAGCAGTCGGCACGGATGCTGGCCGCCACCTTGTCCAGCCACTGGGGCGAAGCTTCCAGGTAGCCGACACGCAGGCCGGGCGCCATGACCTTGCTGAAACTCGCCAGCAGGAAAGCCTGCTCCGGCACCAGGCTGGACAAGGCCGGCAAGGGGTCGGCCAGGGCCGCAGCATGGACCGTATCCTCCATCAGCAGCAGGTTGTGGCGCCGTATCAGCGCCGCGATGGCTTCGCGCCGCGCCATCGACATCGTCGCGGTGCTGGGGTTGTGCAGGCTGGGCGTGCAGTACAGCATCTTGCTGCCATACATGTCGATCGCGCGGGCCAGCGCGTCGGGCAACAGGCCTTCGTCGTCCATCGGCAGGCCGATCACCTGCAGCCGCATCGAGCGGGCCAGCGCCATCATGCCGGCATAGCTGAGCGATTCGGTGAGCACCGTGTCGCCGGGTCGGGCCACGGTGCGCAGCACCGCCGCCAGCGCATGTTGCGCGCCATGGGTCACCATCACCCGTTTCCAGTCGCCACCGGTGCCGAATCGCCTGAGCCAATCGGCACCGGCCGTGCGGTGGCGCCGCATGCCGGCCTCCGGCTGGTAGTCGAGCAGCGGCGCGGTATGTTTGCCGGCCTGGCCGAGTTGGCTCAGCGTCTGGCGCATCGCCCGCAGTTCGTCGGTGCGGATGGCGACGTTGTGCGCCAGGTCGATCCACGCCGGCGACGCATCGTGCTCCGGCTCCGGCTGCCGGGTCTGCAGATTGCGCACATAGGTGCCGTCTCCGACCCGCGCCAGTGCCAGCGCCTGGCGCTCCAGGCTGGCGTAGGCGCGGCTGATGGTTCCCGGCGTGACGCCCAGGCGTTTGGCCATGACGCGGTGCGGCGGCAATTTTTCGCCCGGGCCGAACTGGCCGTTGACGATCGCCTGCGCCAGGTCGTCGGCGATCGCCTGGTACTTGGGTTTGCCGGCCGGGTCCGGGAAGCGGGGAGTGGTCATGCAGGGGCCTGCGCCGTGTTCGAACAGCGTCGATTGTCGGCGCTCGACGGGATCGGGAGCGCGCACGCGGTGTAATGGCCGACCATTTTCCTGGTGTCGCGTCACCGGCGGCATCCGGCCTGCAGTTGCCTGCCGTGGTCCTCGATGGCGGGTGACGCCATGCCTGCCATCAGCCAGCCATTAGCTGGGCTAATTCTGCGGCGGAAGATTGCTCGTTTGAACAAGCGTCGGACTTCGCGCACACTCGCCCGGCATTGCCGCTGTCTGCAAGACCGGCAGCGAAATACCTGCACTTTCTGGAGTACCTGTCATGCAAGCAGCAAGCGTCCCGGCCGAATCCGCAGTCCCCGCACCGCTGGGCACCTGGAACGACCCGGCGACCAGCGTGCCCGCGCCCGCAGTGGAACTGGCCGAGGGCTTCGGCCTGCAGGTCGACCACGCGCCGGCGCTGCCGCTGACCGGGCGTGCAATCCATGTTCTGGGCGGCGTGCAGTCGCCCCAGGTGGTGCTGCGCGACGGCGCTGCCGACACCGTCCTGCCGGCCTTGTGGCTGCGCGCCCGCAGCGGCGACCCGACGCAACGCGACACGATCACCGGCCAGCGCCTGATGAACCCGCACCTGCTGCCGGACGATCTGGCCCTGACCGAGGCGCGGCTCGACGGCGCCGGACTCTTTCTGGCGTTCAGCGACGGTTTCTCCGGCAGCTTCGATCCGCAGGAACTGCTGGACGGCGCGGTACTCGACGAGGGTTGCCCGGCGCCGCAGCCGTGGCGCGCCGACCTGTCGCCGCCGGTCTACCAGTGGGACGCGCTGCAGGATGACGCGACGCTGCTGCGCGCGGTGCGGGACTATGTGGAGCGCGGCTTCCTGCTGATCCACGGCACGCCGACACAGCCCGATTCGATCCTGTCGATCGCGCGGCGTTTCGGCTATGTGCGCGAGACCAACTTCGGCGCTTATTTCGAGGTGTATTCGCGACCGGACTCGACCGACCTGGCTTATCGCCCGGTGGCCCTGGGCCCGCACACCGACAACCCGTATCGCAACCCGGTGCCCGGCATCCAGTTGCTGCATTGCCTGCAGAACGAGACTTCCGGCGGCCTGTCGACACTGGTCGACAGCCTGGCGGCGGCGCAGCAGTTGCAGCAGGAAGACCCGGAAGGGTTCCGGCTGCTGGCCACCGTGCCGGTACGCTTCGAATATCGCGACGCCGACACCTGCCTGGTGTCGGTGCAGCCGATGATCGAACTCGACGGCATGGGCGCGATGGTCGGGGTGTTCTACAGCCCGCGGCTGGACGATATCCCGCTGATGTCGGAGCATGACACCCGCGCCTACCACCGCGCCCGCAAGCGCTTCGGAACCCTCTTGTCCGATCCGCAGTTCGAACTGCGCTTCCTGCTCAAGCCGGGCCAGCTGATGATGTTCGACAACAATCGGGTGCTGCATGGCCGTACCGCCTTCGATCCGTCCGAAGGGCACCGCCAGCTGCAGGGCTGCTACATTGACCGCGACAGCCCGCGCAGCCTGTACCGTGTGCTGAGCCGCAGGCTCGGCGCCCAGGCTGCCTGACCGACCACTGACCACCCGGAGTTTGCAATCATGGAAACCGTCGACTTCATCGAGATGAAACATGGCACGAAGGACGAATACCAGTTCCTGCACAAGCTCGAGGACCAGTACATCCGTGCCTTGCCCGACCGCTTGCTGGCGGCGCTGGAGCGGCTCGATGGCTCGCTGCAGGGTTACAAGGTCAGCCGGCTCACGCATTCGCTGCAAAGTGCGACGCGGGCCGAGGCCGATGGCGAAGACCTCGAGGTGATCGTCGCCGCCTTGCTGCATGACATCGGCGACGAACTGGCGCCGGAGAACCACTCGCAGCTCGCCGCTGCGGTCATGCGGCCGTATGTGCGGGCCGAGGTGACCTGGATCCTCGAGATGCACGGCCTGTTCCAGATGCAGTATTACGCCCAGCATTACGGACGTGATCCGAATGGCCACCTGGCCTATCGCAACCACCCCTGGTACGCGTCCTGCATGCGCTTTTGCGAACGGTTCGACCAGAACGCGTTCGACCCGGACTATCCGACCAAGCCGCTGTCGTATTTCGAGCCGATGCTGCGCCAGGTGTTCAGCCGGGCACCGTTCGACCCGGCGGTGCTCAAGGAGCCGCTGGCGCTGCAGGCCTGACCTGCGCTGGCGGTGCTTGCTGCGACCCGGCCGTGCCGGGACGGGGCAGGTGTTCGCCCAGGAAGTCCAGGAACTGGCGTACCGCCGGTACCAGCCCGCGACGCGACGGAAACACCGCATGCACGATCGCCGGTGGCGGCGCCCAGCCGGGCAGCGCCAGCGCCAGCCGGCCACTTTGCAGGTCGTCGTCGCACATGTAGTCGGGAATCACCGCCACGCCGACGCCGTCGCGGGCGGCCTGCTGCAAGACCAGCAGGTCGTCGGCGATCAGCCGGGGCCGATGCTCGAACGTGAACAAGTCGCCGGCCGGGCCGAGCAAGGACCAGCTGGCGCGGCCATCGGTGGCGGACATGCTGACGGTGTCCATCCGGGCCAGGTCCTGCGGTGTCCGGGCCGTGCCCTGGCGCGCAATCTGCGCCGGGCTGGCCACCAGCAGCGTCCCGGTTCGCCCGAAGTTCTTCACCACCATCGAGCCGCTGTCGTCGAGCGTCAGCCGAACCCGCAATGCCAGGTCGAATCCGTCCTCGACCAGGTCGACCACCCGGTTGCTGACGCGCATGTCCACATGGACCTGTGGATACCGGGCCAGGAACATCGACACCACCGGGCTGACCGTGGTCTGGGCGAGCGTGACCGGACAGGCCACGCGAATCGTGCCGCAAGGTTCGCTGTGCGATAAGGCCACCACCTCCTCCACCGAGCGGGCCTGCTCGCGCATCGCCACGCAGTGTCGATAAACCCGCTCGCCGATCGCGGTCATCGACAACTTGCGGGTGGTGCGTTGCAGCAGCCGTGCACCCAGGCGGGACTCCAGCTCGGCGATACGCCGCGACAGGCGCGACTTGGGTATGGCCAGGCTGCGCCCGGCGGCCGCGAACCCGCCTTTGTCGACGACTTCCGCGAAAAAGGCCATGTCATTGAAATCCAGCATGGTGAAGCCTCCATTGTCCTGTTCATGGAACGATTAGTCGCGATTTTGCCAACTTATCAATCACTCGTGTCGCTCACACAATCAATCCATGTCCGACGGGGCTGCTTGAACAACCCGCGTCATCCCCCTTGCGGCATGGGTGCCATCAGCAGCCTGCCGACCACCTGAAAGGAATCCGAACCATGAAACTGCTTCACATCGACTCCAGCATCCTGGGTAGCCAGTCTGTTTCGCGCCAATTGACGCGCGACATCGTCGCGCAATGGCTTGCGCAGCATCCGGGTACCGAGGTCGAGCATCTGGACCTGGCGACCGACGGCCCCAGCCACCTGTCTGCCGAGTCGCTCGGTTTTCGCCTGCCGCCGACGTCCGATGCACTCAGCGATGTGCAAAAACGCGAGAACGCGGTGTCCGAGGCGCTGGTCAGCCAGTTCCTGGCCGCCGATGTGGTGGTGATCGGTGCGCCGCTGTACAACTTCTCGATCCCGAGCCAGCTCAAGTCCTGGATCGATCGGGTGGCCCAGGCCGGCCGTACCTTCACCTATACCGACAAGGGCCCCCAGGGCCTGGCCGGCGGCAAGGTGGTGATCGTGGCGTCGACCCGCGGTGGTGTGTATTCCACCAGCGAAGGCGGGCGGGCGATGGAGCACCAGGAGACCTATCTGCAGACCGTGTTCGGCTTCCTGGGCATCAAGGATGTGCGCTTCGTGCGGGCAGAGGGTCTGGCGATGGGCGAGGCCGCGAAAACCGCCGCACTGGCGGCCGCAGACAGCGCGGTCAAGGCATTGGACACCGACGCGGCCAACCAGCCGCAGGTCAGCCAGGCAGCCTGAGCCGCCACGGGCAATCGCTGGATCAGGCCCTGGCCTGATCCGAGAAGTACGGCCGGTCGCCCAGGATGGTCGCCCGGTGCATCACGCGCCGGTGCGGCAGATAGTCGGCGACCGCATAGTGCTGGGTCAGGCGGTTGTCCCAGAAGGCGAAGTCGCCGACCTTCCATTTCCAGCGCACGGTGAATTCCGGCCGGGCGCTATGCTGCACCAGCAACTGCAACAAGGCCGCACTCTCGGTGGGTGTCAGCTCGCAGATCCGCGTGGTGAAACCCTCGCTGACGAACAGTCCCTGCCGGCCGGTCGCCGGATGGGTGCGCACGACCGGGTGCACCACCGGCGGATTGGCGGCGCAGGCCGCCTCCCAGGTCACGCGTTCGGCGGGTGTGCGCGCAAAGCGCTGCGCCGGGAACGATTTCACCATGTCGTGCTGCGCGGTCAAGCCGGTCAACATGCGCTGCATCGGCCGGGACAAGGCCTCGAAGGCCGCGATATTGCTCGACCACAAGGTGTCGCCGCCGTTGGGCGGCAGCTCGCGAGCCGACAGCAGCGAACCCATCGGCGGGGTCTGGATGAAGGTCACGTCGGTATGCCAGTTGTCGTTGTCCGGCAGGTTGGCGGCGTTCGTGTCCAGCACGATGATTTCGGGCACATCCGGCACCTGCGGATAAATCGGATGGATATGCAGCACGCCGAAGCGCCGCGCCAGGTCGCGGTGTTGCGCCGGCGTGACCGGCTGGTTTTCGAAGAACAGGACATGGTGGCTGTGCAACGCGGCCAACAAGGCGTCGCGGGTGGCGTCATCCGGTACCTGGCACAGGTCGATGTCATCGACCCTGGCGCCGATCGCCGGGGTCAGGGGGACTATCTTCATGGGTTGGCTCCATCAGGGGTGGCCGCGGCATCGGCATACCGGCCTGGCTTCATCCGATTGTGCCCGCCGGCTCGCGGCCTTGCAGTGGCTGCTAGCATCGGCCCTGTTGTCTTGTCCTGCGGTGTATCGCCGCGAGTTTCCCCATGTCCGATCCGGAAGTCCTGGTGGCGTGCCTGTGCGCGCAGTGGTGTGGCGTATGCCGTGATTACGCAGCTGTTTTCCATCAGCTGGCGCAGCGGTATCCGCAGATGCGTTTTGTCTGGGTCGACATCGAGGACGCGGCGGATCGGGTCGATCCGGTCGAGGTCGAGAACTTCCCGACGCTCCTGATTGCCTGTGGCGCGGAGCCGCGCTTTTTCGGCAGCCTGACGCCCCAGCCGGCGCTGCTCGACCGCATCCTGCGCGAGCGTGTCGTCC
>JBFJZP010000131.1:0-7198 GCA_041622095.1 Burkholderiaceae bacterium
GAACTCCTTGAGATTGACCGGCTTGCCGATGAACGCGTCGAACCCGGCATCGGTGATCCGGCTGCGGTCGCTCGGCGTGACCGACGCGGTGAATGCCGCCACCGGAATGCGCGCGGTGTCGGCGTGGGCCCGGATGCGGCGGAACGCTTCGACACCATTGATATCCGGCAACTGGATGTCCATCAGCACCAGGTCGGGGCGATGCGCCAGCGCCAGCTGCACACCGGTCTCGCCGTTCACCGCCTCCAGCGTCGCATAACCCTTGGCCTGCAACACGTCGCGTGCCAGCTTCATGTTCTTGTCGTTGTCCTCGACGATGAGCACGGTCTTCTTCATGTCGACTCCTTCACATCCTCTAGCGCATCCTGCTGCATAGCCGGCGGCCGCACCGGCAAGGTGAACGTGAACGTCGACCCTGCGCCGGGTTCACTCTCGAGTTCCAGCGTACCGCCGTGCAGCTGGACAAACCGCCGGGTCAGCGACAGCCCCAGACCGGTTCCTTCATGCTTGTTGGTGTAGTGGCGTCCCACCTGCTTGAATTCGTCGAACACCAGCTGCTGGTCCTCGGCGGAGATGCCGACACCGGTGTCCTGCACCGCCACCAGGATCTGCCCATCCTCGGTGCGGGCACGCACACTGACGCTGCCGCCGTCGGGGGTGAACTTCACCGCGTTGCTGAGCAGGTTGAGCAGGATCTGCTTGAACTTGCGCTCATCGGCGCGGATCTCGCCCACCGACGCGTCGACTTCCAGCGTCAGCGCGATGCCATGGGTCTGGGCGCGTTCGCGCACCAGCGTCATCGCATTGCCGATCGCCTCGCCGGCGTCGAAGTCGCCCAGGTCGAGCTCCATGTGGCCGGCCTCGATCTTGGACAGGTCCAGGATGTCGTTGATCAGCGACAGCAGGTGCTTGCCGGAGCTGAAGATGTCCTTCAGGTAATCCTCCTGCTTGTCGTTGAGTTCGCCGAACATGCGCTCGAGCAGCACTTCGGAAAAGCCGATGATGGCATTGAGCGGTGTGCGCAATTCATGCGACATGTTGGCCAGGAACTCGCTCTTGTGCTGGTTCGCGATCTCGAGCTGGCGGCTCTTGTCCTGGATCTCGTTGAACAGGCGCACGTTCTCGATCGCAATCACCGCCTGATCGGCAAACGTGCGCAGCAGCTTGATCTTGTCTTCGGGAAAAAGGCCGGTCTCGGCGCGGCACACGACGATGGAGCCCACGACCTGGCCCTCGCGCAACATCGGCACCGCCAGGTTGCTGCGAAAGCCGGCATTGCGTGCGGCGTCCTTCTGCCGATATTCCGGGTCCGCCAGGACGTCGGCGATCTGCGCCGGCGCTCCGGTGGCGACCGCACGTGCCGAGATCGAGTCCTGCCCGGGTTTCATCGGGAACGCCGCCTGCATCGTGTCGGCCGCCTCCTGCGAAATCCCGTGGTAGGCCACCAAGTGCACCAGCCCGTCCTGGAACCGCGTCACGGCGCCGATACGCGCCTCGCACAAGGTCATCGCACGCTCGGCGATCGCATCGAACACCGGCTGCACGTCAGTCGGCGAGCTCGAGATGACCTGCAGCACCTCGGCGGTGGCGGTCTGCTGCTCGAGTGCCTCGCGCGTCTCGTTGACCAGGCGCACGTTCTCGATCGCGATCACCGCCTGGTCGGCAAAGGTGCGCAGCAGATCGAGTTCATGGCGCGACGTCACCCCGGGCCGGGCCCAGGCCATCACCAGCACCCCCACTACCGCACCTTCGCGGACCAGCGGCGCGGCCATCATGCGTCGCCATTGGCCCACATGCGCTGTCTTCTTGTCGTAGCCGGCGTCGGCATGGGTGTCGACGATGGTCTGCTCCTTGCCTGACAGGATGACGCGACCACTGAGCATTTCAGGATTCGGTGGCGCCGGGTACAGGCGCCGCGCGTCCTCCAGCGCCTCGTCGGACCAGCCCTTGGTGCCAATCAGGTGCACCAGCGTTCCATCGTAGCGAAACACCGCGGCAATCTGCACGCCGAACAAATGGGTGGCGCTGTCCATGATGGCCTCGAACACCGGCGCCACGTCGGTGGGCGACTCGCTGATGACACGCAACACGTCGCTGATCGCGGTCTGGTATTCGAGTGCCTGCGTGACCTCGGCGGTACGCTGCTCGACCTTGCGCTCCAGGCCGGCGTACGACTCGCGCAGCTGCGCCGTCATCGCGTTGAATTGCTCGGCCAGGCCCTCGAGTTCGTCACCGGTACGCACGTTGATCTGCTGGTTGAGATCGCCCGCGCCGATGCGCCGCGCTCCCTCGTCCAGCACATGGATCGGTCGCACCATGCTGCGTGCCAGCGCCCAGGCAGCCATAGCAGATACCAGCAGACCGGCGAGCAACAAGCCGATGGTACGCAGGATCGACGCGTTGAGCCGGGCATAAACCTCGGACACCGGTCGCTCGACGAACACCGTCCACTCCAGTGGCTCGATGCGCGATACCGAGGTCAGCACCTCGACACCCGCCAGATCGACCGACAACATCGCCGGCTCGTCCGCGACCTCGATATCGGCCGCGGCCTGCACATGCGGCAACGCCCCCATGCTGGTCTTGCGCAGCACCAGTCCGATGTCCGGGTCGGCCACGAGCAAGCCGGCGCGATCGACCACATAGACCTTGCCCTTGTCGCCGACCTTGATGCGCGAGACCACATCCCAGATGAACTTCAGGTTGACCTCGGCCACCGTCACCGCGCCCGCATCGCCGCCGGCGCGCAGCGCGATCGTCATGTAGGGCTCGGTCTCCTTGCGGAAATACACCGGGCTGTACCAGGGCTGGCCCGGCCGGGCGTTGACAAAAGCGGGCTCCTGGGCGCGGTCCTTTCCCGAGGCGAGTACGTCCATGCCTAGCCGGGATACCGCGATCTGCTCGCGACCGGTCGCGTCGATCTGCGACACGTCGGTCACCGCAGGCGACTGGCGCAGCAACTTGAGAAACTCGATGCGGCGCAGTTCCACATCGCCGGCGTCGATCTGCGGCAATGCGGCGTACGACAACTGCTGTGTGATCTGGCGCACGTACTGGTCGATACGCGACGACGCACCGATCGCGACCTGATGCTGCAAGTGGGCCAGCGCAGAGCGGTTCTCCTGGTAGGAAAAATACAGCCCGATGCCGCCGGAGGCCAGCAGCGACGCGCCGACCAGCGAGATGATCAGCAGCAGGTACTTGCGAAACAGGCGGCCGCGCAGGCGGTTCTGCGGCAGTGGGTTTTGCGGTGCGGACGACGCCGACTCGGTCATCGGCGCCATTGTGCCCTGCGCCCGGGGTACGGGCGACGCAATATGCGTCGATACGCGACGGTCACTGGATCACCTCGTAGGCGCGCAATATCACGGCATGTGGAATGCCGATGCCCATTGCCCTGGCAGTCTTGAGGTTGACGACCAGTTCATAAGCGGTCGGCTCCTCCACCGGCAAGCTCGCGGCTGTCGCGCCCTTGAGCACCCGGTCGACAAAGCTGGCGGTGCGACGGGAAATTTCTTCGCGGCTGAATCCATAGGCCATCAGCCCGCCCACGCTGGCATAGTTCGGCAAGGCCGTGATGGACGGCAGTCCGGCCCGCGCCAGCAATTCCGCGAGCGGCGCCGCCGCGCTGGTCGCGAACAGGGGTTGCACGACCACCGCCTGCGCGCGCTCGCGCACCATGGCCTGCAACGCCGTCGGGAACTCGCTTCGCTGGCTGACCAGAACGACCTGCATGGCCATGCCGAGGGCCAACGCCGCAGCACGCGCCTGCTCGACGAACAACCGGGTTGCCGGGTCGTCGGTCGAGCCCAGGAAGGCCGCGCG
Organism: Burkholderiaceae bacterium; assembly: GCA_041622095.1. Lineage (GTDB taxonomy): Bacteria > Pseudomonadota > Gammaproteobacteria > Burkholderiales > Burkholderiaceae_C > CAISIP01. The sequence goes on from JBFJZP010000131.1 coordinate 3,826, forward strand.
CTTCAGGCCGGGCACCACTTCCTGCAGCAGCTGCAGTTGCTTGCCGACCAGCACCGGCAGGTTCGACGACACACCTGTCATGTTGCCGCCCGGCCTGGCCAGGGACGCCACCAGGCCGACGCCTACCGGATCGGCCACGCCGCCCAGTATGATCGGCATCGTCTGTGGCAGATCGCGCAATGCAATCGCGGCGGGCGTCGCCAAGGCAATGATCAGGTCGAGTTGCATGCCAGCCAGTTCCCGTGCGTGACGCACAGCCAGCGTCCGATTCGTGGCAAAGCGCCATTCGATGCTGATCGTCTGCTTCTCGCGGTAACCGATCTCGGCCAGGGCCCTGGTCAAGCTCGGCTGCGCCTCGTCGCCGGGTGCACCCCAGCGCAACACGCCGATACGCGGAGTGCCTCGGGCCGTCTGCGCCATCGCCACCCGTGTCAACCCAGTCGCGCCAACACACGCGCACGCCAATCGCCACACCACTGCGCGTCGTTTCACTGGATCACCTCGTCGGCCCGCAGCAGCAAGGCGTGCGGAATGACAATACCCAGTATGCGGGCGGTCGCGAGATTGACGACCAACTCGAAGCGCGTCGGCTGCTGCACCGGCATCTCGGCCGCCACGGCGCCCTTGAGAATCCGGTCCACATAACCGGCAGCCTGGCGAAACAGGATCGCGTCGCTCGCGCCATACGACATCAACGCGCCCGCATCGGTGTAACGCCGCTCCTCGGCGACGATGGCCAGTCCGGTTTCGCGCCCGATCCGGGCGATGTCGCGGTGCAGGGTCGAGGTCAGGAAGTCGCGCACCACGATCACCGCATCGACGCCACGTGCACGCGCCGATCGCATCGTCGCGGCCAGCGCGTCGAGCGAGGCAGACCCCAGCCCCAGGCGATCGGGGACAAATCCCTGCGCACGGACCTCCCGCTCCGTCTCTTCGCCCCAGCGCTGGAACACCGGGTCGGTCGTGTTGTGCATCACGCCGACCTTCTTGAGCCGGGGCATCGCCTCGGCCAGCAACTGGACCCGCTTGGCCGCCAGTTGCTCGCCGATGTTCGACACCCCGGTGACCATGCCGCCGGGTCGTGCCAAGCTGGTGAACAGGTCGCTCTGGCCACCCTGCGGGTGCAAGCCCACGGTCACCACCGGTATGCTGCGGTGTACCCGCAATACGATACGCGCGGCGGCGGGGCCAGGGGCCAGGAAGACATCCGGAACCCGTCCGGTCCAGCCGCGCAACATGGCTTCGGCACCGGCGACGTCACCCTCGGCATACCGGTCGACCAGTTCATAACTGCGGCCTTCGACCTGGCCCAGCTCGCGCATGCCTTCGCGAAAGGCCGCAACACTTGCGGCGTCGGAAGCACGGCTGGCCAGCGCCATGAAGAAGACGGTGGCGGCGTCGCCTGACCTGGCCCAGGCTGGCGGCAAGACCCATCCGGCGCCGATGGCGGCGGCGAGCAGGCGCCGGCGGATCAGCATGGCACTCCTGTGCCGCTCGACGGCAACGCCGGCGCGTCCTGCCCTTCCGGCAACCGATCGCCCGGCGCGTTCGCAGGGTGGCCGTGCCCCTGCCAGGCCTGAATCAGGCGCCCCGATGCGACGGCGAAGGTGTTCAACATGTTCTCCCCGGCCTGCGGCACATGGATTGGCGTGTCTGCGGCAAGCGGTGTGATCCAGTGTGCGTGCCGGCGCCCCACACGTCAAGCCCACACGTCAAGCCGGCAATTCCCTTGCACATCGGTGAGAATGCGTCTTCCCCCAGCCTCCGAAACCTGCGCCATGATGCTTTCGCGCGCCACCTCGCTCCTGCTGAACCTGGCCCATGCGCTGGATCACATGTTCCTGCTGATCTTCGCCACCGCCGTGGCCAGCGTGGCAGCAGACTTCGGCTTCGCGCACTGGGAAGACCTGATGCCCTACAGCGCCGGCGCCTTCCTGATGTTCGGCCTGGGCGCGGTGCCGGCCGGCCGGCTCGGTGACCTGTGGGGCCGACGCAGCATGATGCTGGTGTTCTTCTTCGGCATCGGCGTCTCGGCGCTGCTGTGCGCGCTGGCGCAGAACGCCTGGCAGATGGCCGTCGCCTTGTCGGTGCTGGGCCTGTTTGCGGCCATCTATCACCCGGTAGGCATCCCGATGCTGTTGCAGCATGCACGCAAGCCGGGGCTGACGATCGGCATCAACGGCCTGGCCGGCAACATGGGCATCGCGCTGGCGGCGATCCTGACCGGGTTCATGGTCAAGTACGCCGGCTGGCGTGCGGCCTTCCTCATCCCCGGCCTGTTGTCACTGGCCCTCGGCTGGTTGTTCTGGCGCCTGGCCCCGGTAGAGACCGAGTCTCCATCGCGCCGTACGGTGCGCGCGAAGGTCGGATTGAGCCCGGCGCAGATGACGCGCATGTTCCTGGTCATGACGTTTGCCGCCATCACCAGCAGCATGCTGTTCAATTTGACGACCAACGGCAATGGCCAGCTGATGCGCGAGCGTTTCACCGGTGTCGTCGAAGACCCGGCCCAGCTGGGCATCATGCTGGCCGCCGTCTATGCGATCGCGTCGTTCTCCCAGGTGGTCGTCGGGCGGCTGATCGACCGGTTTGCGATCAAACGGCTCTACCTGACCATCGTGCTGCTGCAGATTCCGATGTTCCTGCTGGCGAGCCAGGCCGAGGGCTGGTGGCTGTTCTGGCTGCAGATCGGCTTCATGGTCATGATCTTCGGCGCCATTCCGTTCACCGATGCGATGGTGGTGCGTTATGTCGACGACGCCTACCGCTCCAGGGTGGCCGGCGTGCGGCTGGCGGTGTCTTTCGGCGTCGCGTCGCTGGCGGTATATTCGCTGGGGCCGGCGGTGAAGTCGGCCGGTTTCGACAGCCTGCTGCTCGCCATGGCGCTGATCGCCTGCTGCTCGGCCTTCATCGTGGCCTGGTTGCCCGATGAATCGGCTGCGCAGGCGGTGGCCGGGCCGGCCTGATCCGCTGGCTGGCGCATGCGCCCGCGGCATGTCGCCTGCCATGTATTCCCCGTTTTTTCATTGACCCACAAGGAGTTCCCATGCCCACCTACCACATCGAAATGATGGAAGGCCGTACCGTCGAGCAGAAGAAAAAGCTGGTGCAGGAGATCACCCGCGTCTCGGTCGAGGTGCTGGGCGGCTCGCCGGAGTCAGTCGACATCCTGATCACCGATGTCAAGCGCGAGAACTGGGCCACCGGTGGAAAGTTGTGGACCGAACCGCGCGAGTGATCCGGGGCGGAGCCGTATCGCCTGCAGCGATCCGCCCTGACCTGCTGCGGACCCGCGACCTTTGACCCGCGCCAGCACCCTGCCGGAGTTGCAGGCACTGCACGGCGAGCGTTATCGCTGGCTGCTGCTGTTCGC
>JBFJZP010000132.1:0-7173 GCA_041622095.1 Burkholderiaceae bacterium
CGCCACCAGCTTCTTGACCGCATAGACCAGCGCGCAGCGGGTCAGGTCCCAGAACGGCCGGTAGTGTGCGCCGTGGTTGCTGGTGGTCACCAGCCGGGAATATTCGATCTGCTTGTCGCGCCAGAGCTGGCTCAGCGCCGTGCCCTGGCCGGGAAACAGCTGCTCGGCCAGCAGCCCGACACTGTAGACGTCGAACAAGGTGCCATAGGCGTCAAAAAGGATGGCTTTCGGTTTTTCCATTCCATGACTGTATTCGATACTTTTAAGATCTTTAACAGGGCTATGGTTCTTTAATAAATGACCAAAAGAAACATAATACAAGCCGGATCAAGCATGTCGCAGGCCGGCACCGCCGCAGCCAAGCGGCCAACATCTTCGAGCACAAGTGCCCGTCTTGGCATGCAGCGCCGGCACAACGCGCACAATGGGGCCTGGAGTGCGACTGCGGGCAATTAGTGCACAGTTGAATCGGCCACGCGACGGAACCTGCGGGTTGTTTCGTGTACAAACAACAGCCACGGGTGCCGGTTGCCAGGCCCGGCAGCTGCCATGGTGCGAACCCGTTGTACCGGTAGACCTATTTTTTAATGTCCGACCTACGACCTGCCTCGATGGATGCTGCCACGCGCACCCTGGTATTGCGCCATGTGGGCGCAATGATCGCGCGCGTGCAATCCTATTTCGCCCAGCACCAGGACGTGCATTTCAAGGGCATGCGAGGGCATTTCTTCGAACTGGTGGACAAGCGGCCGAATACCACCCAGGCCCAGAATCTGCGTACCGCCGGCGTGATGCTCGACAAGCAGTCGGTCTTGTTCGGCCGGTCGTTCCAGGCGGCGCTGCGCGAATCGATCGAGGACGAGGTCGAGGCGGTGATGCCGGGCGCGCTGGCGGTATTGCGACCGGCGGCCGACAGCGACGACCTGTCCGGCCCGAGCAGCATGGCCTTGCTCGATGTCGACGAGATCGAGCGCCATCTGCTGGTGGACCGGGTAGCCCAGCGCTTCAACACCCGCTACGAGGCGCAGCTCAAGGCGCTGACAGCCAGCGTGGGTACCTTGCTGCGCCAGGAAGACTTCGCGCTGGTCGACAACCCGTTTCGCCCGGCCAGCCTGGTGCGCGCATTCCTGATCGCCTGGCATTCCAGCGCCTTCGATCCGATGGCAGCGGAGGATTTCGTTTCGGCGATCGAGCCCGACTGCAGCATCGACTGGGCGCCGTTGTATGCCGACCTGACCGCGATGCTGGTGCGCGCGGGGTATTCCGCCAGGCAGGTGCACCGGATCAAGCGCACGGCTGGCGGCGACTCGGCCGCGGGGCCATTGCATCCGCAGTCCGGCCCCTCGGCCGGCCCAGCGCCGGATACCGACGGCGCGCACACCGCTGCAGCCGTTGGCTCGGGTGCTGCCGGTGGCGGTAGCGGACAGGGTGCCGGCGGCATGCAGGCCATGGCGCGGGGTATTGCGGATCGCGCCCGGCAGTTCCTGCACAAACTCGGTTTTGGCGCCGGTGCCGCCGGTACTGGTGGCGACGGGGCTTCCGGCTTTGGCGCTGCCGGTGGCGGCAGTGCGGGCGGCGGCGCGGCGGTGCAGGTGCCGGCCGATCCGGCCCTGATGGGTTTTCTCGGGGGCCTGCAGGCCGGTGCCGGTAGCTCGCAGTTCCCGGAATGGGCCCGGGGCCAGGACATCGCCGGCCAGAACGTATTGCGCCAGATGCGCGAACGCGAAGAGGTGCAGCGGGCGCCGGAACTCGACCGTGGCACGGTCGACGCACTGGCCGAGGTGTTCGACTATGTCTTTGCCGACAAGGGCATCCCGCTGCAGCTCAAGTTCGTGATCGGCCGGCTGCAGATTCCGGTGCTCAAGGCGGCGATCATCGACCGCGACTTCTTCTTCTCCAGTGAACATCCGGCGCGTCGCCTGGTCGACAGCCTGGCGGCCGCCGCGGTGGGCTGGACACCGGAGATGGGCGAGGCCGATCCGCTGTACCGCTGCATCGATGCCACGGTCCAGCGGGTGCTGGCGGAGTTCGACAACGATCTCGACCTGTTTCGCCAGTGCCTGGCCGAATTCGACGCCTTCATGCAGTCGCATGCGCAGCGCGCCGAGGTGCAGATCAAGCCCGCCGCGACGCAGGAGCAGCAGAAGGAGGCACGCGAGGCGGCCCTGGCCCATGCGGACGGCGTGGTGCACCAATGCATCCATGCCTTGCCGATCGACGAACCGCTCGAACCCTTCCTGCTGCCGTTCCTGACCCATCAGTGGCGCGAAGTGCTGGCCAATGCCTGGATGCAGGTCGAGGCGGATCCTGCCTCCTGGCATGAGGCGGTGCGGGTGATGGACCAGGTGATCTGGTCGACCCGGCCCAAGCTGCAAGCCGACGAACGCAGCCGCCTGATCGCCATGTTGCCGGACCTCGTGCGCCAGCTCGGCACCCGGCTGGACGCGATCGGATGGAAGGGCGAGGAACGCGACGCGTTCACCAAGCGATTGATCGACACCCACATGCGGGCGATCCGTGCACCCAGGACCGGCGTGGTGCCTGCCGTCGACTCCGGCCCGGGCGAACTCGAGACCCAGGCCGGCCGGGTGGCCATCCAGCAACTGCAGCAGCGCATCGCGCCGCCGCCGCAGGCTGCGCCGGACCCGTTCGATGCGATGGCCCACGGGCTCGAACGCGGCATGTGGTTCGACTTCGAACACGATGCCGAGCGCCTGCGCCGTTACCGCCTGAGCTGGATCAGCCCGCAGCGCAGCCGCATGTTGTTCACCAACCGCGATGGTTTCGAGGCCTTCGTGCGGTCGCAGCGCGAGGTTGCCGCCATGCTGCGTGAGGGGCGGCTGACCATCATCGACCAGCAACCGATCGTCAAACGCGCGATCGACCAGATCATGGCCGACGAGCCACCGGCGTCGGACAAGCTGGCATTGCAGTTCGACTGAGCCCTGCAGGGCTCAGCTCGCAGGCTCGGCCGGTGAACCTGCCGGCCACCGGCATCACATCAGGTAGTCACCACTGGCCTCGGGCTGGAACAGGATCTCCAGCAGTTGCGCCGTCGCCGCCTGGCCGTCCGGTCCCTGCCAGCGGGCCTCCTGGCCCACGCGCAGGCCGATCAGGCTGGTGCCGATCGGCGACAGGATCGAGATGAAGCCGCTGGCCGGCTCCGCGTCATGCGGATAACACAGCGTCAGCTTGCTGCGCGTGCCATTGGCACCGTCGGCGATCACGACCTGCGAATACATGGTCACGGTGTCGGCCGGCACCTGCTGCGGGGACACCAGGTCGGCGTTGTCGATGATCGCGCCCAGCGATTGGGCCGCGGCGGGGCTCATGTCGACCGGAAAACGGCGCAGCAGCTTGTACAGCCGGACATGGTCGAGTTCGGTCAGGGTCCGCAATTCAATATGGGAATCTTGCATGGATCGCTCCTTGGATGGACAGGGGAGCCGGCGCAGGGGCGCCGGCCGGGCACGCGGTGTCGGGGCCCGGCGATCTGAAGGTGCGTGGAAACAGCAGGAAGTTCAGGAGGATCGCCGGGCGGGGGAATGTGCGGCGGTGCGCGGCACTTCCATGGCCAGACCCGGATCCAGTCCGATGCGCCCCGGATGCAGCATGACATCCGGACCCGCAAGGGCCGGTGCCATGATCAGGTTGCGGGACGGCGAGCACATGCGGTCATCATAAGCCAGTGGCCGTTTTCGCCGCGCATGCCTGCAGATGCTGCAACAACAATGCCGATGCCGGTGACAGCCCGCCTTCGTCCCGGAAATAGATCGCAAAACGGCGCTCGGTCCAGTCTTCCTGCAATTCGACCAGTCGAAAGCGGTGTTGCTGGTCGTGCGGCGTGACCACTTCCCGCGGAATCACGCTGATCGCCAGGTTGGCGCCGACCACGCGCTGCACCGCATCCAGGCTGGTGACGATGACGCGCAGCCGCATGGTCTTGCCGAGTTCCGCGGCCGCGCGCTGCAGCATCAACGGGACCGCGCTATTGGTCGGCAGGCCGACGAAGTCGTAGTCCAGCGACTGTGCAAAGGATGCGCTGGCGCGAGCGGCCATGGGATGGTCCGGGTGTACCAGCAGGGCCAGGTGGTCGCTGCGGTACGGACGTGTGGACAGGCCATGGCCGTCGATCGCGTCCCAGCAGATACCCAGCGCGGCAACCCCGTCGCGCACGCCATGCACAACGTCGTGGCTCTGGCGCTCCTCGATATGGACCTGGATCGCAGCATGTTCCGGTTGGCGCAGGAACAAGGCCACGTCATCGGCCAGAGATTCTGCAAGTGCCGACGCGCTGGCGAGCACCCGTACCTGGCCCTTGACGCCAGCGGCATAGGAGCCCAGATCATGGGCCAGGCGTTCGGCATTGCCCAGCAAGGTGCGAGCATGTTCCAGCAAGGTTTCCCCGGCGGGCGTCGGCTCCACGCCGCGGCGACGCCGCACCAGCAGCCGGACACCGAGGTTGTCTTCTAGTTGCGCCAGCCGTTTGCTGATCGCCGACCCGGCCAGGCTCTCGCGCTCGCCGGCGCGGGCGATATTGCGCGTCTCGCAGACCGTGACGAACAGGCGCAGGCTGGTCAGGTCGAGGTCGCGCATGGTTTGATTCGGTCCGGATGGTGATGATTAAGGTGTTCCATTTGGGAATCATAGAGCTTCCGAATTGCCTTAACTGGCAAGATTTGGCATGCCTAGAATGGCGCATGCCTCAAGCCCATGCCAGCTTTCCATCCCATGTCCAATTGCGCGAGGTCGGATTGCGCGATGGTTTGCAAAGCATTTCCTCCATCCTGCCGACTGCGCACAAGCTGAACTGGATCCGGGCCGCCCACGCGGCAGGCCAGCGTGAGATCGAGGTTGGCTCTTTCGTGCCGGCGCGCTTGTTGCCACAGCTGGCCGACACCGCTGAACTGGTGGCGTTCGCCAGAACCCTTCCGGGCATGGTGACCTCGGTGCTGGTGCCCAATCTCAAGGGCGCGCAATTGGCGATCGCTGCGCAAGCGGACGCGATGCTGATCCCGCTGTCGGTAAGCCATGCCCACAGCCTGGCGAACCTGCGCAAGACGCCGGAGGCGGTGGTCGAGGAAATCGGCCGCATTCGCGCCGAGCGGGACGCTGCCGGTTCCCGCATCCGGATCGAGGTGGGCCTGAGCACTGCGTTTGGTTGCACCTTGCAAGGCGCTGTCGCGCCGTCGGACGTGATGCGCCTGTTGCAGGCGGTTCTTGACGCGGGCGCCGACCAGATCGGCCTGGCCGATACCGTGGGTTACGCCGACCCGCGCCAGGTGCGCGAATTGTTCGAGGCAGGCCGTCGCATCGCCGGGGACCGGTTGAACTGCGGCCATTTCCACGATACGCGCGGCCTGGGCCTGGCCAATGTCTATGCGGCGCTGGAGACCGGAGTGACCCGTTTCGACGCCTGCCTGGGCGGCATCGGCGGGTGTCCGCATGCACCGGGGGCCAGCGGCAACGTTGCGATGGAAGACCTGGTCTACCTGATGCGCAGCATGGGTATCGACAGCGGCATCGATTTTGACGCGCTGATGGCCATGCGCACGCAATTGGCATCCTGGCTGCAGGGCGAATCGCTGCACGGCAGCGTCTGGAAGTCGGGCCTGCCGAAGACGCTGCTGGCCCGGGCCGGCGAGGCGGAGTTGGCATGAGCACGGCTGCTGCGTCCGCGCCTGCTGCGCACCAGCCGCTGGCGGGCCTGCGGGTGGTCGAGTTCAGCCACATGGTGATGGGCCCGACCTGCGGCATGGTGCTGGCCGACATGGGCGCGGAGGTGATCAAGGTCGAGCCGATCGATGGCGACCGCACGCGCCACCTGCTGGGCGCCGGCGCGGGTTTTTTTCCGATGTTCAACCGCAACAAGAAGAGCATCGCGATCGACCTGCACACGCCCGAAGGCGCAGCCGTGGCGCGCAAGCTGGCGGCCAGCGCGGATGTCGTCGCCGAGAACTTCAAACCCGGCACGATGCGCAAGTACGGCCTGGACTATGAGAGCCTGGCGGCAGTCGATGAGCGCATCATCTATGTCAGCCTCAAGGGTTTCCTGCCCGGGCCCTACGAAAACCGCACCGCGCTGGACGAGGTGGTGCAGATGATGGGTGGCCTGGCCTACATGACAGGCCGCCCCGGTGATCCGCTGCGCGCCGGCACCAGCGTCAACGACATCATGGGGGGCATGTTCGGCGCCATCGGTGCGCTCGGCGCCTTGATCCAGCGTGGCATCAGCGGCAAGGGACAGCAGGTGCAAAGCGCGCTGTTCGAGAACAACGTGTTCCTGGTCGGTCAGCATATGCTGCAATACGCGATCACCGGCAAGCCGGCCGCGCCGATGCCCGACCGCATCTCGGCCTGGGCGGTGTACGACGTGTTCACGGTCAGGGACGGCGGCCAGATTTTCCTGGCCGCGGTCAGCGATGCGCAGTGGAAGACCCTCTGTACCGCATTCGGTTTCACCGACCTGCTGGCCGACCCGGGCCTGGCCACCAACAACCAGCGCGTGATGGCACGCGTTACGATGTTGCCAGTGCTGCGCGAGCGCCTGGCCGCATTCACGGTGGACGAACTTGGCGCGCGGTTCGAGCAACTCGGCCTGCCGTTTGCGCCGATCCGCAAGCCGGAAGAGCTCTACGACGACGAACACCTGCGCCAGACCGGGGGCCTGGCCGACATCACGCTGCCCGATGGCGCGCGCGCCGGTCAGCGTGCCGGCACCACCTTGCTGCCGTTCACGCTGGATGGCCAGCGGCTGGGTGTCCGAGAGCAACCGCCCAAGGCGGGAGAACACTCGGATGCGCTGCTGGCGCAACTCGGATATTCGGCCGACGAGATCGCGGCATTGCACGCGGCAGGCGCCGTGGCTTGAACGATTTGATTTTCACAACGACAGGAGACTCTGACATGCAACACCTCACTTCCACCACATCGCGTCGCCAGCTGCTGGCGGCCGCCGTCGCGCTGGCCATGACCGGCAGCGCCACCGCCGCCGACTTCACGATGCGCATCAGCCACCAGTTTCCGCCAACCCACCACACCGCGCAGAACCTGGAGCAGTTCGCCAAGGACGTCAAGGAGATGACCAAGGGCCGGGTCGAGGTGCAGAACTTCGGCGCCGCCCAGCTGTTCAAGCCGAACCAGAACCACCCGGCTGTGGCCAGCGGCAAGATC
>JBFJZP010000133.1:0-7163 GCA_041622095.1 Burkholderiaceae bacterium
CGGCCGATCCACCAGCACCTGCCGGTCGAACCGGCCGGCACGCATCAGCGCCGGATCGAGGATTTCGGGGCGATTCGTCGCCGCCAGAATGATCAGTCCGACGGAAGGATCGAAGCCGTCCATCTCGGACAGCAGCTGGTTCAGTGTCTGCTCCTTCTCGTCATGCCCGCCGATACCCGGGAATGCGCCGCGCGCGCGCCCGAGGGCGTCGAGTTCATCGACGAAGATGATGGCCGGCGCCCGCTGGCGCGCCTGCTCGAACAGGTCGCGCACCCGGGCCGCGCCGACGCCGACGAACATCTCGACGAACTCGCTGCCGGAGATCGAGAAGAACGGCACGCCGGCCTCGCCCGCAACCGCCCGGGCCAGCAAGGTCTTGCCGGTGCCGGGCGGCCCGACCAGCAACACGCCCTTGGGAATATGGGCACCGAGCCGGCCGTATTCCTGCGGATGCTTGAGGAAATCGACAACCTCGGCCAGTTCCTGCTTGGCTTCGTCGACACCGGCCACATCGGCGAAGGTCACGCCGGTATCGGTCTGCACATAGACCTTGGCCCGGCTCTTGCCGATGGACATGAAGCCGCCCATGCCCTGCTTGTCGGCAAAACGCCGGAACAGGAAGAACCACAGGCCGAAGAACAGCAGCACCGGCAGCACCCAGGACATCAGGTCGCGCAGGAAGGTGTTCTCCACCACCTGGGAATACGGCACCTTGTAGCGGTCGAGTCGTTGCGCCATCTCGGGCGCCACGCGCACGGCGACCAGCGTGGTCTTGCTGCCGTCGGGTGTGCGCAGGCGGCCGGTCACGGTCTGGCCCGACACCACCACCTCGGCGATCCGGTCGTCGGCCAGTGCCTGCTCGAACTCGCTGTACGGTACGGTCTCGACCTGTCCCGCTGCCTGCCAGATGTTCTGCAGCAAGAGCAGCAGCAACATGGCCACGACCCAGTAGCCGGCGTTCCAGCCGTGTTTGTTGTCCATCACACTCCTTGGCGCTTGTGGTAGCCGTGCATCTCCAGGCGCCCAGGCCCGGCACGGGGCGGGCGCCGTGCCGACGATTATTGCAGTCGCGTCGGCTAAAGCCGCATCGAATCCATGAACTCGGTCAAACCCTGCTTGTGGGCAGCCGGCGGCAAGCCCTTTCGCTCGACGTCGAACGTGGCCACCGGCTGTTGGCCACACAAGCGGCCGAGTTCCTCGAAACTGCGTTCTACCGCAGCGCCCCCTTCGGCGCAGAAGAACGCGACTTGCTTGAAACGGTCCCGGCACAGTTCAATGTAGGAGCGCACCGGCGGCGCGATTCCCAGGCGCCCCACCGGCGCCCCGATGATGACCAGTTCATAGCGGGCCGGATTGCGGTTCGGTCGCATGATCGGCGGGTTGGCGTTGGTCAGGGCCTGCCACTGCGAACGGCATGCGCCGATCAGTGAGCCCGGTTGCTGCACCAACCGGATCTGGTCCAGGTCGGCTTCGCAACGCCGGGCAATGGCCTTGGCCATGCGTTCTGTGTGCCCGTCGCGCGAAAAATAGACAACAAGAACCTTCATCCACGCCCCTCAAAACATGGCTCGCCATCCAACATCTGGAAGGCAAACCGCGCGTCAGTCTAGGAAGCGACGGATGATCGGCATTGCGGATGCTCAATCCGGCGCCAGATTCACGCCAGGACCGTGCCCCTGCGACGTGCCCGGATCCAGCGGCTACAGCAAGCTTGCCGCTGCCGCTCCTGGCGCCGCAGGTCGGGCCTCCCGGGATGGCTTGCAAGCGCAGGCCCCCGCGGCAGCCCTTGAAATTCATCCACAATGGATGGCATGAAGAAACACCAACAACTCAAAGAGCGCCGGCTGGCGGATGCCTGGGCCGAACTGCAGAAACATGCCGACCAGGGCAATCCACTGGAGGCGGATGCGTATCGCCTCGCGTTCTGGGATCCGGAGTTCCTGTTGCGGCGCGAAACCCGGGGAATCCGGTTCCAGCTGGAGTTGCTCAAGCCCGACATCGACCAGCATGACGCTGGCATCGAAAACACCGTCGTGGTGTTCGGCAGCGCCCGTTTCCCGGCCCCGGAAGACGCGGCCAAGGCGCTGGAAGCGGCGCGTGCCAGTGGCGATGCGAAGGCGCTGGCGCTGGCCGAACGCGGCGTGCGCAACGCGGTGTACTACGACCAGGCCCGCCAGTTCGCGCAACTGGTGGTGAAGTACAGCGAAGGCAAGGAACCGTCGGAGCGCCTGATCGTCGCCACCGGCGGCGGGCCCGGCATCATGGAGGCGGCCAACCGCGGCGCCCATGAACTGGGAGCACCCAACGTCGGACTGAACATCGCATTGCCGCATGAACAAAGCGCCAACCCCTACATCACGCCGTCGCTGAGTTTCAAGTTCCACTACTTCGCGCTGCGCAAGATGCACTTCATGATGCGCGCCAAGGCGCTGGTCGCATTCCCTGGTGGATTCGGCACGCTGGACGAGTTGTTCGAGGTGATCACGCTGGTGCAGACCGGCAAGGCCAAGCCGGTGCCGATCGTGTTGTTCGGATCGAACTACTGGAAACGCCTGGTCAATTTCGACATGCTGGTCGAAGCCGGCGCGATCTCGCCCGAGGACCTGGAACTGTTCAGTTATGTCGATACACCCGAAGCCGCGTGGGACTGCGTCAAGGAGTTCTACGATCTCTGATCGCTGATCGCTGATCTCTACTCTCAGACCGCTGGGCGCTGGGCGCACAGCGCCATCATGCTGCGCCGCGGGGCCGCTCGATCGGGGCGCGGCGCGGCGGACGCGGCGCTCAATGCCCTGGCGCGTGCCCCGGCGGGCCGTCCAGCCGCAACAGCCGGGCCTGGCGCGAGCCCAGCCCGACGAACACGCCGACCGCCCAGAACAGGGCCGAGACACCGACGACGGCGCCGACGGTGCCGAACACCAGCGGCATCGCGACACTCGACGCATTGATCGCCATCAGGCGCAAACCCAGTGCCTCGCCATGGCGCGCCTGCGGGGTGATCTGGTGCAACATGCTCATCACCATCGGTTGCACCGCGCCCAGCGCCAGGCCGAGCAGCACCGAGCAGGTCCCCATTGCCAGCGCGCTGTCCATGAACGGATAGGTCGCGAAGATCAGCATCGTTGCCAGCATCGCCGCGGTCACCACCTGGTGCTCCTGCAAGTGCGCAGCGACCAGGGGTATGACCACCCGTATCAGCGCCGCCGCAATCGCGAAGGCGCCCAGAATGGCACCGATGATGGTGGCCTCGAAGCCGAGCTGGTGGCCAATCACCGGCACCGCGAACATATGGACGTCCCAGCAGGACGCCATGCACCAGTTCACCAGCATCAGGCGGCGCATCATCGGTTCGCGCATCAGGTCCCAGGCGCGGGTCGGCAGCGCGCCGGGTGCGCTGCGCACCGGCGCGAGATCGCTGACATGGCGGATCCAGAACCAGGTGCTGATCGGCAGCAACGCCATCAACAGGAAGGCGGCCCGAAAGCCGGTGGTGTCACCGGCGCTGGATCCGGCATGGTCGATCATCAGGCCGGCGGCCAGCGGGCCGATGAAGTTCGACACCGCCGGGCCGATTGCCAGCCAGCTGAATACCCGCTTGAGTTCGGTCGGGCCGCTGGCGGCGCGCCCGACATGGCGTTGCAGCGAGATCGATGCAGCGCCGGTGGCGCCACCGGTCATGAAGGCGCTGGCACACAACACCGGAAACACCGGGAACAACACCGCCAGGCCGGCTCCGAGCGCGGCCACCGCCACCGCAATGCCGACCGGCAGCCGCATGCCGCGACGGTCGGCGAATCGCCCGGCCGGCAAGGCCAGGAACATCGGCGCGAGCGCGAACAAGGCCAGCAGGATGCCCACGTTCATCGCACTGTGGCCGTCGCGCAGCGCCAGCAACGGCGCCGCCATGCGCGTGCCGGCCATGCATGCATGCAGGCAGATGTGGCCGCAGATCAGGCGTGCGAGTTCAGGCGACTTCATCGTCGGCGCCCGCGCCGGACTCGATCTCGGATTCGGCCGCAATCCATGCGGCCGCCGGTGTGTCCGGCAATGACTCGACCTTGCGCAGTACCCGGCCCATCGCGCGACTGCGCGTCTGCGCCGAGTCGATGGTCTTGAGCACCGTCTCGGTCTGGTTCCTGACCTTGGCCAGCACGTCGCCGAACTTGGCGAACTCGCTCTTGACCGCGCCCAGTACCTGCCAGACCTCGCTGGCGCGTTTTTCCAGCGCCAGCGTGCGAAAACCCATCTGCAGGGATCCGAGCAGCGCGAGCAAGGTGGTCGGCCCGGCCAGCGTGATGCGGTGCTCGCGCTGCAAGGCCTCCATCAGGCCGGGGCGGCGCAGCACCTCCGCATACAGGCCTTCGGTGGGCAGGAACAGGATCGCGAAATCGGTGGTGTACGGCGGCTCGATGTATTTGTCCGAGATCGCGCGGGCCTCGAGCCGCACCCGCGCCTCCAGCGCCCGGCCGGCCTGCTCCGCGGCTACCGCGTCGGCACGGCCTTGCGCGTCGAGCAGCCGCTCATAGTCCTCGTTCGGGAACTTCGCGTCGATCGGCAACCACAGCGGTTGACCGTCGTCGCCACGCCCGGGCAGCCGGATCGCGAAGTCGACCACCATCTTGCTGCCGGGCCGGGTGGCGATCTGTGCGGCGTATTGGCCTGGCGCGAATACCTGCTCGAGCAAGGCCTCGAGTTGCGCCTCGCCGAAGATGCCGCGTGTCTTGACGTTGGTCAGCAGGTGCTTGAGATCGCCGACCCCTTGCGCCAGCGTCTGCATTTCGCCCAGCCCCTTGTGCACCTGCTCCAGCCGTTCGGCCACCTGGCGGAAACTCTCGCCCAGGCGAGCCTGCAGCGTGGCCTGGAGCTTCTCGTCGACCGTCGCGCGCATCTCCTCGAGCCGGGCCGCATTGCTCGCCTGCAACTGGGTCAGCTGGGCCTCCAGCGTCGCACGCACCTCCAGCAGACGGCTGGCATTGGACTCGCCCAGGTTGTGCAACTGCGAACTCAAGGTGTCGGACAGATTCTGCTTGAGCATCGCCAGTTGCTGGCCGAAGGCGTCGATCTGCGCATTCTGCGTGCGGGTCGACTCTGCCGCCTGGGAGGACAAGGTCTGCTGGAACAAGCTGATCGTCTGCAGCAGTTCCTGGCGCAGCGCACGCGAGGACTCGGCCATGTCATGGCCGAGTGAACGCTCCAGCCGCTCGACCCGTGCCGAGCCCGCCTGCACCGCCTCCATCAGTTGCAAATGCTTGAGCGCCTGGTCGGCATGCATGCGGTTCATGCCCGGACGCAGCAACAAGGCCAGCAACAGGATGACATTGACGCCACCGAGCGCCAACAACCACCACAACGGCACCGGGAAACTATTCAGCAGGTCCATCTCACCGGCCTGCGGTTCGAAACGCCAGGCCACCCTCGCTGCGCACCATCGTCACCGGCCGCGCCGGCAGAAGACAGCATCGGTCGAACCCGACCCCCATGGCAGCGCGGTTCAACTGGCGGGCAGGATCTGGGCATTGAGCGGCGTCACCGGCTGGCCCTGGGTCAGGAACCGGATCAGGTTGTCCGCGGCCAGGTCGGCCATCGCCTTGCGCGTCGCCACCGTGGCACTGGCGATATGCGGCGTCAGCACCAGGTTGGGCAGTTCAAGCAGCGCCGGATGCACCTGCGGCTCGCCTTCGAACACGTCGAGTCCGGCGGCGGCGATCTGGCCGCTGCGTAATGCATGCGCAAGCGCGACATCGTCGACGATGCCGCCACGCGCAATATTCACCAGCACCGCCGTCGGCTTCATCCGGGCGAGCTCCGCCGCACCGATGGTGTGGTGCGACTGGGCGGAATACGGCACCACCAGCACCACATGGTCGGCGCGTTGCAGCAGTTCGGCCTTGTCGACATAAGACGCCTTGCAGCTGGCCTCGGTTTCGGCGTCCAGCCTGGAGCGGTTGTGGTAGATCACCTGCATGCCGAAGCCCAGGGCACCACGCCGGGCAATACCCTGGCCGATGCGGCCCATGCCGATGATGCCCAGCGTCGAACCATGCACCTCCTGGCCGGCAAACATGTCGTAGCTCCAGCGCGTCCATTGGCCGGCACGCAGGAAATGTTCGCTCTCGGTGACGCGCCGGGCTGCGGCCATCAGCAACGCGAAGCCGAAATCCGCGGTGGTCTCGGTCAACACGTCGGGGGTGTTCGTGCCCAGCACCCGGGCCGCGCTCATCGCGTCCAGGTCGAAGTTGTTGTAACCGACCGCCATGTTGGCGCAGATCCGAAGTTGCGGACAGGCGTCCAGCAAGGCCTGGTCGATACGTTCGCTGCCGGTGCACAACAGGCCGTCGCAGCCTTGCAGCAGCGCCGCCAGTTCGGCCGGCTGGAGCAGCCGGTCCTCCTGGTTGGCCCGCACCTCGAAGTGCTGTTGCAGGCGTTCGATCACGGCGGGGAAAACGGCGCGGGCTACGGCAATGGTGGGTCTGGACATGGCTGGATGGACGGCTACGGGATCAGGCTCGGATTGCGGACAAGTCGGCGGCGCATGGTGCGGCGACGGCGGGAATGGGGATCATCGATCAGGCCGACTCAGGCTTGCTGGGGGATTTCGAACACCTGGCGCAGGTAGCCGAGGTAGCGCTCGTCGTCGCACATGTTCTTCGACGGCGTGTCCGACAACTTGGCAACCGGCTGGCCATTGCAGCGCACCATCTTGATGACGATCTGCAAGGGCTCGTATCCGAGGTCGTTGGTCAGGTTGGTGCCGATGCCGAACGCCAGCTGGCAGCGGCCGCGGAACTGCTGGTACAGCTCGATGGTGCGCGGAACCGTCAGGCTGTCGCTGAAGATCAGCGTCTTGGTGCGCGGGTCCACCCGGTTGCTGGCGTAATGCGCGAGCATGCGTTCACCCCACTGGAACGGATCGCCGCTGTCGTGGCGCGCGCCGTCGAACAACTTGCAGAAATACATGTCGAAATCGCGCAGGAAGGCGTCGAGTCCGTAGACATCGCTCAGCGCGATACCCAGGTCGCCCCGGTACTCCTTGGCCCAGGTCTCCAGCCCGTAGATCTGGCTGTCGCGCAGCCGCGGTCCGAGCGCCTGGCAGGCCTGCAGGTATTCATGGGCCATGGTGCCCAGCGGCGTCAAACCCAGCTTCATCGCGAACAGCACATTGC
>JBFJZP010000134.1:0-7133 GCA_041622095.1 Burkholderiaceae bacterium
ACCAGCGCCAGCAGCAATACCAGCGGTGCCCAGCGTTCGATGTTGCGCGGGCTCATGCGGAAACCTCCGGCGCAGCCGCTGCAGGCTTGCGGATCGCGCCGATATGGCTGCGCAGTTCATGGACGATGTCGCTGAATCCGCTGGTATAGGTGATCTCCAGGTCGCGCTCGCGCGGCAGGTCGATCTCCTTGCGCACGACGAAGCGGCCCGGGCTCTTGCTCATCACGTAGACGGTGTCGGCCAGGAAAACCGACTCGCGCAGGTCGTGCGTGACCAGCACCACGTTGAACTGTTGCTCCAGCCACAACTCGCGCAGGATGCTCCAGAGCTCCTCGCGGGTGAACGCATCGAGCGCGCCAAACGGCTCGTCGAGCAGCAACATGCGCGGTTCGTGGATCAGCGCCCGGCAGATGCTGACGCGTTGCTGCATGCCACCGGACAGCTGCCACGGGAACTGGTCGGCGTAGCCCTGCAGGCCGACCCGGTCGAGCAGCCGGCGTGCCCGTGCCGCGTACTCGGCCCGATCGCGCTTGAAATTGCTGCGGTAGGGCTCGACGATCTCCAGCGGCAGCAACACGTTGTCCAGCGTGGTGCGCCAGGGCAGCAGCGACGGTGCCTGGAAGGCCATGCCGGAGATCTTCAGCGGACCGGTGACCGGCTGACCATCGATCAGGATGCGGCCACGCGAGGGCATGCGCAGGCCGGTGGTCAGCTTCATGAAGGTCGACTTGCCGCAACCCGACGGCCCGACGATGGCGATGAATTCGCCGGCGCGGACCTGCAGGTTGATCGCTTCCACCGCAAACTGCTGCTTCTCCAGCAGCTCCTGGTTGTAGGCCAGCCAGACGTCCTGGAAGTCGACGAACGCAGCGCCCGCTGCGGGCTCCGAGACCTGCTCCTGCATGTTCACTTGCGCGCTGGCAGGATGTTTAGTTCGGCGCGTGGCGGCAGGAAGGAACCGTCCCAGACGGCCGTCGGATCGACGCGGGTCTTGGTGTTGAAAGCGTCGGACACCTGGCTGGCCATCAGCGACAGGCGCGGGCCGACGACCTGGCCGAAACCTTCGGCGCGGGCGTCCGGGCTGTTGATGACGGTATCGATGGCCAGGCGCAGGCGGCGCTGCTCGAGTTCGACGTTGATGATGCCATCGCGCTGCTTGACGAATTCGATCGCGGCGTCGGGTTTGGCAATCACGTCACGCGCACCCTTGGTGAAGGCAGACAGGAAGGCCTTGACCGCGGCCGGATTCTCCTTGAGCAGCTTGGGCGAGACGATGACCGCATTGCCATAGAGCTTGACGCCGAAATCCGGGTAGGGCAGCACCACCACGTCTGCAGCCTTGACGCCACGCGCCTCCAGGTTGAGCAAGGAGGTGAAAGTGAAGCCGGTGATCGCGTCGACATCGCCGCGGGCCAGCATGGTCTCGCGCAGCGGCGGATCCATCGCGGTCCAGGTCACGCTGGCAATGCCATTGGCTTTCTGGAAGATCGGGAATGCGCGCCGACCGGCGTCGAACACCGGTGCACCCAGCTTCTTGCCGTTGAGGTCGGCCGGCTTCTGGATGCCGGACTTCTTCAAGGCCATCACCGAGGCCGGCGTGTTGTTGTAGACCATCATCACCGCCACCGGCTTGTTCGGCGCGTCCGGGTTGTTGGCATGGAATTCCATCAGCGCGGCCAGGTCGGCAAAACCCATGTCATAGGTGCCGGCTGCGACACGCGTCACCGCGCCGCCGGAGCCGTTGCCGGCGTCGATGCTGACGTCGAGCTTGGCGTCCTTGAAGTACCCCTTGGCCACCGGCGTCAGGAACAGGGCGGACGGGCCTTCGAAGCGCCAGTCCAGGATGAACTTGATTGGCGTCGTCTGCGCCTGGGTCATGCCGCAGGACGCGGCCAGCAGCAGCGTCGGCACGATACGGGTAACAAGGGTCTTGAGCATGGTGAAGTTCCGTTGAGGTTTCTGGGAGGCGCGGGCGCCGTGCCGAATGCACTTGCAAGAACGGTGCCAGTACATTGCGGCGCGTCGCCGAGCGAACCGCCATTATCACGGGGCGGTCATGAACCGATGGCAGGGGTTTTCCGCACTGCCGGGCCGGCCAACCGGTCTTCACCGCATAAACTGTATAAACAATTGATTCAGGAAGTTTCGGTCATGGTTTCCAGAACCCGCAAGCCGGCTGCCAAGGCGTCGGACATGTCCAAGCCTGCCAGGCCTGTGGCCCCGGCAGCGCCTGCGCTCCCATTGCCCGCGCCGGCTGCAGCCGCCGTGCCTGCGTCGGCCGC
This sequence comes from Burkholderiaceae bacterium, assembly GCA_041622095.1. Classification (GTDB taxonomy): domain Bacteria; phylum Pseudomonadota; class Gammaproteobacteria; order Burkholderiales; family Burkholderiaceae_C; genus CAISIP01. The sequence goes on from JBFJZP010000134.1 coordinate 2,283, forward strand.
TGCTCCGACAACTGCGGCGTTGCCGGCGAGCCGTGCGGCTACCGCCCGGCGTGTGGCGCCCGCCGGCGAGGCGGCAGGGCTGGTCAAGAACCCCAAGGTGGCCAAACCGGTTGAAAAAGCCCGGTCGCCGAAGGTGCCGGCCAAGGCCCGAGCGGCCGAGTCCGAAAAACCCCGCAAGTCGCCCCAGGTCGAGAAGCCGGTCAAGGCAGAAAATCCCCGCAAGGCCAAGCTGGTGCGCGACAGCTTCACGATTCCGAAGCCGGAATACCGGGTGCTGGAGCAACTCAAGCAGCGTGCCGGGCAACTGGGCAGATCGACCAGGAAAAGCGAACTGCTGCGCGCCGGCATCAAGGCCCTGGCCGCAATGGACAGCGCCGACTACCTGGCCGCTTTGGCCGCCGTGCCGGCGATCAAGACGGGTCGCCCGGCCAAGTCCTGAGTTCGGGCAGACGCAGACTGGGCGCTGGCGCCCCTGGCTTCACAAGGTTTCCGGCGACTGCACGGCAGTGACCACCGTCTGTTGGTGGCCGTCGCGCTCGCGGGTGCGCAGCCACCAGACCATGCCCTTGCGGACCGGGCAGGCCGGATGTTGCAGCGGCAACAGATGCGCGATCGTCTCGCCGAGCGTGGGCTGGTGCCCGACGATCAACACCGCGTGTTTCGCGTTGGGCCATTGCGCCACCTCCAGCAACTGCTCTGTGGTCGCATCGGGGCCGAGCTCCGGACGGACCTTGTATTTGCGACCCAGCGCCAGCACCGTCTGCTCGCAACGCCGGGCCGGGCTGCACAGGATCCGCGTGCCTTCCGGCAACTGGCGGTCCAGCCAGCCGGCCACCCTTGCCGCCTGCTTGACACCCCGTGGCGTCAGCACCCGGCTCATGTCGTCCACGGTTTCGTCACCGTCTTCGGCGTCGGCATGACGCCACAGTATCAAGTCCATCCAATCTCCTTGCGTATGGACGCCGCATACCGTCCCATCAAGGCGTCCTGCATTCCGGGGCCACCCCCGGCGACCTTGGTGTGAACGCGCTGGTAATGACCATCGGCGGATAACAACCAGGCGTCGCGCTGGTCATGCAGCGCTGCCACCAGGCATTCGTCGATGATGCGCTGGCGAAGGTGCGGATCCGTGATGGGCCATGCGATTTCGATCCGGCGCAACATGTTTCGGTTCATCCAGTCGGCACTGGACAGGAACAACTGCTCTTTTCCGGCGGCGCGGAAATAGAAGACGCGCGAGTGCTCCAGGAACCGTCCGATGATCGAGCGCACCCGGATGTTGTCGGTGAGTCCGGGCAACTCCGGTGGCAACATGCAGGCGCCGCGCACGATCAGGTCGATACGCGCGCCCTGTTGGCCGGCCCGTATCAGCGCGATCATCAGCGCCTCGTCGGTCAAGGCATTCATCTTGAGCACGATGCGGGCGTCTTCGCCGCGTTCGGCGGCTTCGCCGACTTGCATGATCTGCGCGATGAACCGGCGTTGCAGGTGAAACGGCGCCACCCAGACATGGTGCAGGCGCGGCAGCCGGCTCTGGCTGGCCAGGTGCAGGAACATGTTCTCGATGTCCGAGGTCAGCTCCGGGCTCGCGCTGAGGTGGCCGATGTCGGTGTACAAGCCGGCGGTGCGCACGTTGTAGTTGCCGGTCGACAAGTGCACGTAGCGCACCAGCTTGCGGCCTTCGCGGCGGGTGATCAGGAGCATCTTGGCATGGGTCTTGAGACCGACGACACCATAGACGACCTGCGCGCCGACCGACTCCAGCCGCTCGGCCCAGTTGATGTTGGCCTCCTCGTCGAATCGCGCCTTGAGCTCGACCACGACGGTGACCTCCTTGCCGCGGCGCACCGCCTCGCACAGCAGGTTCATCAGCAGCGGGTCGGGGCCGGTGCGGTAGACGGTCTGCTTGATCGCCAGCACATCCGGGTCGTTCACCGCCTCGCGCAAGAACTCCTCGACCAGGCTGAAACTTTCATAGGGATGGTGCAGCAGGATGTCGCCCTTGCGCAAGCGCTCGAACACCGACTGGTTGCGCAGCGCCGCAGCGGTGTCGGTTGGCGCGTAGGTGCCGAACAGCAGCCGGGGCGCATCGACCAGGTTGATCAGTTGCTGCAGCCGCACCAGGTTGACCGGTCCGTGTACACGGTACAGCGCCTGCTGCGGCAGGTTGAACTGGCGCAGCAGGAAATCGGCCAGGTAGTCGGAGCAGGCTGCGGCCACTTCCAGCCGGACGGCCTGGCCGAAGTGGCGTTGCTGCAGACCCAGGCGCATCGCGGTGCGCAGGTTGCGCACCTCGTCCTCATCCACCGCCAGGTCGGAATGCCGCGTCACGCGGAACTGCGAGAACTGGCCGACCTCGCGACCCGGGAACAGCACATGCAGATGGGCCCGGATGACACTGGACAGCGACACGAAGGCCGCCTTGCCGCCAGCCACCGCGTCCGGCATCCGGATCAGGCGTGGCAATACGCGCGGCACCTTGACGATGGCGATCTCGTTCTCGCGTCCGAATGCATCCTTGCCACTGAGGCGCACGATGAAGTTCAGCGTCTTGTTCGCCACCTGCGGGAACGGGTGCGAGGGATCCAGGCTGACCGGTATCAGCAGTGGGCGGACCTCGCGCTCGAAATGCCGATGCACCCAGCGTGTCTGTTCCGGCGTGCGGTCACTGAAACCGAGGATCTCGATGCCTTCGCGCGCAAAGGCCGGCATGAAGGCATCGTTGTACAAGCCATATTGGCGATCGACCAGCGTGTGCGCGGCCAATGCCAGCGCCTCGAAAGACTGGGTGGTGTAGATTCCCTTGCGGATGCCGTCCTGCCAGGCCTGCAGGTGCTCGGCCATGCGCACCTCGAAGAACTCGTCGAGGTTCGACGAGACGATGCACAGGTAACGCAGCCGTTCCAGCAGCGGCACGTCCGGCCGATGAGCCCAGTCCAGCACCCGCTCGTTGAATGCCAGGATGCTGTGATCGCGATCGAGAAAGGGTACCGGGCGGGTCGCTGCAGCGGAGCGGGTCTTGGATGTCTTGGGCGTACGCATGAAGATCTTTCGATTATTTGGGGTAATGATGACATCTGCGTGAAAAGCCCGGTAATGGTCTCCTGGACATGGGGGACGATGGCGTCTAGCGCCAGGTACATCATCGGCCCAGAAGGTGGTTGCGGCAACGCGTCGGCAAATCGGCTATGCGCAGCATCATCGGCAGGTCTGCGGTGTTGAAGTCCGGGTCCCATGCCGGTGGGCCCAGCACTTTGGCGCCCAGGCGCAGATAGGCCTGGATCAGTGCCGGCGCCTGGACGTCCAGATCGCCATCGAGTTCCTCCACCGGCAAGGGCAGGCGCGGGCGCACCTGGCAGGTGATCGATGCCAGATGGCGCCGGCGCAACTGGTTCCAGATGCTGGCCGCCGCGTGGCCGCCGCCGATCAGGCCATCCGCGCCGTGGATCTGCATCGGGATGCTGGCGCAGCCGATCATGGTGTCGAGCCGGTTGTCGACCATGAAGGCAGCCAGCACGCCCCACAAGGCCATGATGACGCGGCCCTGCCGGTGGTCCGGATGCACGCAGCTGCGGCCGATCTCGGCCATGCTGCCGCGCAGGCTGCGCAGCCGGGTCAGGTCGAATTCGGTGTCGCTGTAGGTGCTGCCGATGCGGCGCGCCTGTGCTGGTGTCAGCACCCGGCAGGTTCCCAGCACCTGGCGGGTATGGCGGTCGCGCACCAGCAGGTGTTCGCAGAAATCGTCGAAGATGTCGACGTCATGTCCCGGTACCCGGGTCCGCAGCCGGGCGCCCATCTCATCGGAGAACACCTGAAAGCGCAAGCGCTGGGCCTGGCGCACCTCGTCCTGGTCGCGAGCCCAGACCACCTGGATCGGGTCCGTGTCGGTGATGCCGGCCGGCATTCGGCGCTGCGAACGCAGGCGCATGCGCTGCAACTGGCTGGTTTCTGGCGCAGCGCCAGCGTCGGTGTCGTAGGTCTGTTGTTGCTTCATGCCGCCAGTGTCGGGTCGGCGGATGACACGGCGATGGCAGGCGGATGACGGAATCGTGACGGTGGTTCAGTTGGCGTGCAGCCCGGGCTCGGGTGCCGGTCCCGGCCGCTTGGGCGCCAGCTCGAGCCAGCTGCACACACCGTGAAAGGCCCGGATCGAGGGCGTGTACTCCTCGACCGAGTGTTCGGACTGGACCTGCGGCTCGTAGTGGGTCAACCGGAAGACCTGCGCTATTGCCGTACTGGCGATGGCGCAGCACCCCTCGTGCGCGGGTGCTGCTAGCGACTGCGCGGCGGATGGGCCAGCCCGGCTGCCATCAGGTGCACCTGCCAGCCCTCAGCCGCGCAGATGGCAGGCCACCCAGTGGCCGTCGGCGCTTTGCCTGAGCGGCGGTTTCTCGGTGCTGCACAAGGGCTGCTGCGCAATCGGGCAACGGGTATGGAAGTGGCAGCCGCCGGGTGGATGGATCGGGCTGGGCACGTCGCCCTGCAACATGATGCGTTTGCGCTTGACGGTTGGATCCGGAATCGGAACCGCCGACAACAAGGCTTCGGTATAAGGGTGCAGCGGGTTGGTGTACAGCGCGCGTGCCGGTGCGATTTCGACGATGCGCCCCAGGTACATCACCGCGACGCGGTCGCTGGTGTGCTCGACCACCGACAGGTCGTGTGCGATGAAGATGTAGGTCAGGCCGAACTTGTGCTGCAGGTCTTCCAGCAGGTTGATGACCTGGGCCTGGATCGAGACGTCGAGCGCCGACACCGCCTCGTCGCAGACGATGAGCCGGGGGCTGACCGCCAGGGCCCTGGCGATGCCGATGCGCTGGCGCTGGCCACCGGAGAATTCATGCGGGTAGC
>JBFJZP010000135.1:0-7120 GCA_041622095.1 Burkholderiaceae bacterium
CCGTTTTTCATCGGCGCGGTGGCGCTGGCCTTGCAGCTCGGCGCCGACCCGGCACGGGTCGACCTGCTGGCGGTGATCTTTGTCGGCTTGCGCATCGTCTACGTCGGCCTGTATGTCGCGGACCTGGCCATATGGCGCACATTGGCCTGGGTTGGCGCGCTGGGCGTCAACATCGCCATCCTGTTCGCCGGCTGGCGCTGATCGTCGGCGCGCGCAGGCCGGCCGCTGTGGTTTCCCCGTAAGTACTAACCCGCTCGGGAACTTCCCGATGCGCGTCACCGCGCCTTTCGTTAACCTTGACCCAGACAAAGGCTCAGGTGGGAGAGGTGGCGTGATCAAACTGCAGGGAAGCCGGCGTACCGTGCTGCTGGGTGCGGCGCTGGCGCTGTCTGGCTTGCGTCCGCAGCCCCTGCGGGCGGAGGCCAAGCTCGAGCGCTCGCGGGTGATTCTGGCACTCAACGGGAAGACGTCGCTGCATCTGTTGCCTTTGACGGTGGCCGAACGCCTGGGTTATTTTGGCGCCGAAGGGCTGGATATCGAGGTGCTGGACCTCGGTATCGGTGGGCGCGCCCAGCAGGCGCTCCTCGAGGGCGCTGCCGACGTGGCTTGCGGCGGATTCGCGGGCCTGATCGAGCACCATGCCAGCCGGCAGCAACCCCAGTCTTTTTGCCTGCTGGCCCGTGCGCCCCAGGTCGCCTTCGGTGTGTCGACCCGTGCCATGCCGGCTTATCGCCGCGTCGGTGACCTCAGAGGGCGCAAGATCGGCGTCGCGGCGCTCGGATCGGCCGCGGAACTGGTCGCCGCGCAGGTGTTGTCGGAGGCCGGCATCGCGCTCAAGGACGTGCAGTTGGTCGAAACCGGCGGTATCGGCGCGGCCTTGCAGGCAGTGCGCCTGGGCCAGGTCGATGCGATGGTCCACATGGAGCCGGTGATGACCATGCTGGAGCAAAAGGGCGATGTGCGCATCATCTCCGACGCGCGTTCACTGCGCGGTGCACAGGACATTTTTGGCGGCATCATGCCGTCAACCTGCCTGTTCGCCTCGGCCAATTACCTGCGCGCGAATCCGAATACGGTGCAGGCCATCACCAACGCGGTGGTGCATGCACTCAAGTGGTTGCAGACCGCCGGCCCGAGTGACCTGATCAAGGCCTTGCCCGAAGCGCATATGTTCGGTGATCGGGGCTTGTACCTGGCTTCGTTCGGGAAATTGCGCGAATCGATCTCGCTCGACGGATTGATGCCGGAAGACGGTGTCAAGACGGTGCTGCGTGCCTTGCGCCGGCGGGATGCGAATTTCCAGCCGGCCAAGGTCGACCTTGGCCGGCTGTATACCAACGAATTCGCGCGCAAGGCCAAGGACCGGTTTCGCGCCTGATTGCGCATCGCCCCAGCCCGATCGGGAGATGGGTGCGCGGCGCGCGCGGTGCGCGTCAGTCCTTGGCGACCCGTACCGGTTTTTGCTTGCTCGCGCGTGTACCCTGGCGGACGCTCGCAGTGCGCACTGCCGAGGAGGCAGCCTTGGATCGGGCCGCCACATACAGCGTGATGCGCTGGCCCTGCTTGAGCGACGCCGATGTCGGCAGCTTGTTCCATTCCGCCACGCTGCTGGCGGCCACATCGTAGCGGCGTGCCAGGTTGGCGATCGTATCGTTCTTGCCGGCCCGGACGATGCGCCGGACCTGCAGCTCCTGGCGGCTGAGCGACAGGTGGGCGTTGTCGGCGATGCTCTCGGCCACGTCCTCCCGCACCGAGGCGGCACGGCGCACCAGCAAGGTTGAGCCGGCCTTGATCACCATGCCATTGGGGATGTTGTTGACCGCACGCAGTTCCGCCTCGCCCATGTCGACCCGCTTGGCAGCGTCTGCCGGGCGCATCGTGGACGGAGCCTTCCAGGCCGTCCAGCTTGCCAGCGGCTTGTCGGCATTGGCCTGCAGATTGGCGCGGAAAATCGCGGCATTGTCCCAGGGCAGCAGGATCTGCGGCGTGCCGGCGGCCAGGATCACCGGCTGATTGGCCGATGGATTGAGCGCCTTGAAGTTCGCAATCTCGACCTGGGCCAGCTTGGCTGCCAGTGCCACGTCGATGTCGCGGGTGATGTCCACGCTCTGGAAATACGGGTGGTTCTCGATCACCGGCAGCGTCGTCCCCAGTTCCCGCGGCGCCGACACGATGTTCTTGACCGCCTGCAGCTTGGGTACGTACATGCGTGTCTCGGCCGGCATCTTGAGGTCTTCGTAACCCAGGGCCAGGCCGGCCTTGCGATTTTTCTCGATCGCGCGCGACACGCTGCCCTCACCCCAGTTGTAGGCCGCCAGAGCCAGGTGCCAGTCGCCGAACATGCGGTGGAGTCGTTGCAGATAGTCGAGTGCGGCGCGGGTCGACGCCAGCACGTCGCGACGGTCGTCGCGGAAGGCATTTTGCTTGAGCGCGAAATCCTTGCCGGTGGCCGGCATGAATTGCCACATGCCCGCCGCCTTGGCGCTGGAAACCGCCTGCGGGTTGAAGGCGCTTTCGATGAACGGAAGCAAGGCCAGTTCGGTCGGCATGTTGCGCCGCTCGAGTTCCTCGACGATATGGAACAGGTACTTGCTCGAACGCTCGGTCATGCGTTCGATGTAGTCGGGGCGGCTGACGTACCAGCGTTCCTGGTCACGCACCAGGTCGTTGTTCAGGTCGGGCATCGCGTAGCCGCGGCGAATCCGGTCCCACAGGTCCGCTGGCGGCGTCAGCGTGGCCACCGTAGTGCTGCTGGCCTCGTTGGGTGACAGCGGCGCCAGCGGGCCGCTCGGATAGACGCGTGGCATCACCGTCGACGGTTTGCGTGCCTGCTTGTCCGGCGCGGCCTGTTGCGCCGGCTCCAGTGTGCGCACATCCGCACGGCTGGTCACGGCCGCGGACGTGCTGTCGGCCGGGATGGCTGCGCCCGGAGGCGCAACAGTCGTCGCACAGCCTGTGACGAACAGCGCCAGCGTCACGGCCGAGAGCCGGTAGAAATAGGTCATGGGAACTTCCTGCAAGATGGTGGTGCGGCGGCCGTATTTGTGCCGATCGATGCCGTCGGCGCCAGGGCCGCGCGGTCGAAGAGGGTGGAGGGGACTAAAATTCGTCCAGGACGCTGCGTGCGCTGCATGGCCTGCGGGCCTGCGTGGCAAGCACCCGGCGCCCGGATCTTCGCGGCGCCCGTCGGGTGCCTCGGCTTGTTGTGGCAGATGTCGGGTACCGGACGCAGATTCAAATTCATGGACGGTCAAATTATAGGTTTGCAGGACTGGTTCCAGACCCCACGTGGCCGGTACATGCTGGACTGGGAACGCCAGCAACTCGACCAGGTCGTTGCCGACATCTTCGGCTTTCATGCGGTGCAACTCGGATTGCCCGCTCTCGACGCGCTGGCAGCCAATCGCATGCCGCACCGCTGGTTCGTCGCCGATGGCAGTGAACTGCCATCGCATCCCCCGTCTTCCCCTTCTGCCCCGACCGGCCCGGCGCACGGTATCACGGGTGGCGCCGGCGGTCAATGCACACAGTCTTCAGGGCGGCCGACCGCGCTGGCCTGCGACTACTCGGCCTTGCCGTTTCCGGCCAACAGCCTGGACCTGGTGGTGATGCCCCATACGCTGGAACTGCATGCCGACCCGCATGCCACCTTGCGCGAGGTCGAGCGGGTGCTGGTGCCGGAGGGGCGGGTCGTGATCTGCGGCATCAATCCGGTCAGCCTGTGGGGCTTGCGCCAGCGGCGCGCCCATTTGTACCGGCGCCTGGGGTTCGGCTCGCTGTACCTGCCGAAGGAAGGCGAATTCATTGGCTACTGGCGGCTGCGCGACTGGTTGCGTCTGCTCAGTTTCGAAGTCGAATCCGGGCGCTTCGGTTGTTATCGGCCGGCGGTGTCCGATGCGCTATGGCTCGAACGTTTCCAGTGGATGGACAAGGCAGGTGCGCGCTGGTGGCCGATCTTCGGCGCCGTCTACTTCCTGGTGGCGACCAAGCGCGTACGCGGCATGCGCCTGCTCGGGCCGGCCTGGAAGACCGCAGCCAACCGCGCCAGCGCGCCGGTGTCGGTGGCCAATCGCGGGCACTTGCACCGCGATGGGTCGTGAGTCCGCACCGCGGTCGTCCCGGCATCATCCATAGCGGCGGCACCGACCGGCGCAGCACGCAACACCATCGGCAGATTCAGGAGCAGACGAGAAGTGAACCAAATCGAGATTTATACCGACGGCGCCTGCAAGGGCAATCCCGGGCTCGGCGGCTGGGGGGCGCTGCTGTTGTCCGGCGGCTCCGAGCGGGAGTTGTTCGGCGGCGAGGTGTCGACCACCAATAACCGGATGGAGTTGACCGCGGTGATCGAGGCATTGGCCGCGTTGCAGCGTCCCTGCAATGTGGTGTTGTACCTGGACAGCGAATACGTGCGCAAGGGCATCACCGAATGGATTGCCGGCTGGAAGGCGCGTGGCTGGCGCACCGCCGCCAAGCAGGACGTCAAGAACGCGGATTTGTGGCGCCGCCTCGACCAATTGGTCTCGACCGCCGGTCACCAGATCGACTGGCGCTGGGTCAGGGGGCACTCCGGAGACCCGGGCAATGAGCGGGCGGACATGTTGGCGAACCGGGGCGTGGAATTGGCGCGCAAGCAAGGTCGTGGTGTGGCCGCGACAACATTGATGCGGGATCGGGGAACTTTACCGTCCGGATAACACCTGACGCAGGCAAGACTGCTACATTCGCGCACAGATTTGTCCCGCCTTCGACCACCGCCGCCCGGAGTTTGTTCGCTACATGGCCACCAAAGCAATCTATTCCGCCGTGGCGGTTGTCGGTATCGCAGCAGCTTCGGCCGCAGCCTGGTGGTACCAGGCCCGGCCGCAGGGGCCGGTCGAGATCAAGGCTGAAGCAGGCGGCTCGCCCGGCGCTGGCGCGGTGGCGGCTCCGGCTGCAGCGTCCTCGGCGCCCCGCGCCGCCGGTGTCGAAGTGGCCAAGGTCGAGCGGGCGCGCCTGCAGGACGACGCCCAGTCGGTCGGAAGCCTGCGCTCGCGCCAGAGCGTGATGTTGCGCCCCGAGGTCGCGGGTCGGGTCCGCGAGATCGGTTTTGCCGATGGCGCGACGGTACGCAGGGGCCAGGTGCTGGTGCAACTGGACGACACCTTGCAAAGAGCCGAGATCAAGCAGGCCCAGGCGCAGGTGTCGATTGCCCAGGCCAACCTCAAGCGCAACCAGGAGCTGGTGGCGCAGAGTTTCGTGGCGCAGCGCGTGCTCGATGAAAGTGGTGCCAATCTGCAAGTCGCCGAGGCACAACTGGCGCTTGCCTGTGCGCGCTGGTCGCGCATGGCGATATTGGCGCCGTTCGACGGCATCGTCGGCATCCGCAGCGTCAACCTGGGCGACTATGTCAAGGACGGGGCGGACCTGGTCAACCTGGAAGACATCAGCAGCATGTATGCGGACTTCCGCCTGCCGGAGCGGTTCCAGGGCAAGTTGCGTGAGCGCCAGACGGTGCAGTTGCAACTCGACGCGTTCCCGGGGCGGATGTTCAAGGCCAGCATCGAGGCGATCGACCCCTTGCTCGACGTGAACGGCCGCTCGGTCGGGGTACGGGCAGTGTTGCCCAACACCATGGGCGAAGCGATGGCGCCGGGCGCCGGGCGTCCCGGTGGTGGTCCCGGTGGTGCGGGCGGCGCGGCCGGTGCTGGTGGTGCAACAGCGGGTGCAGGCAAACCTGCCGCAGCCGCCGACCGTGGCGCCGCAGGCGCGAACCGCAAGCCGCAGGCGCAGGCAGCCGGTGCGGCGCCGCGGGATGGTGCCCTTGGGCGCGGGCCGGGCGCGGGTGCCGAGTCGGCGCTGGCGCCGGCGGCTGGCCGCAGCGCGCCGGAGTGGGCGGTTTGCGGCGCGGTCAATGCCATACCGGGTGGCGCGCCAGCCGATGCCGGCGCGCGGCAGGCGGCCGGAGCCGGTGGCGCGACGGCTGCACGTGGCGAGAACCGTGGCCCTGGCGCGGGCGGAGCTGCAGGCGGCGCAGCGCGGGGCGCCGGGGCGGGTCAACCCAAGCCGCTGCGTCCGGGCATGTTTGCCCGGGTCACCGCGGTGTTTGCGATCAAGGATGCGGCGCTCGTCGTGCCCGAAGAGGCGATCGTGCCGCAAGGCGGGCGCCAGTTCGTGATCAAGGTGATGGAGCCGGCCCAGGTGCCGGCGGCGGCGGATCGTCCGTTGCCGCCCGACACGAAATGGGTATCGCTGCGCCAGGAGGTCAAGCTCGGTGCGCGCCAACTGGGCAAGGTTGAAATCACCGAGGGTCTGAACGAGGGCGAAACCGTCGTCGTGGCCGGCCAGCAACGGCTCCAGCGTGATGGCACGGCCTTGCGCATCGTCGAACTCGGCCGAACCGGGGGACGCGGCGGGCCGGGAACGCCGGCGGCGCCGGCCGGGGCTGCTTCGGCGGCACCGGGCAGCGGAAACGGTCCGGCCATGGGCGCGTCGTCGCCCGGCCCGGTGGCAGCCCTCGGCAACTGACAGGCGGCGCCCATGCAACTCGCCGAAACGTCCATCCGACGCCCGGTATTCGCGACCGTGTTGTCGCTGCTGATCGTGTTGATCGGCGCCGTGTCCTTCAACCGCCTGTCGGTACGCGAGTACCCCAAGATCGACGAGCCGGTGGTCAGCGTACAGACCCGCTTCGGCGGAGCGTCCAGCGAGGTGATCGAAAGCCAGGTCACCAAGGTGCTGGAAGACTCCCTGGCCGGCATCGAGGGCGTGGACGTGATCACGTCGATCAGTCGCCAGGAGCGCAGCCTGATCACGGTGCGTTTCGCGTTGAGCCGCAACCCGGACTCGGCCGCGGCCGACGTGCGCGACAAGGTCTCGCGGGTGCGCCAGCGACTGCCCCAGGGTATCGACGAGCCGGTGATCGCCAAGGTCGAGGCCGAGTCTTTCCCGGTGGTGTTCCTGGCGATGAGTTCGGACACCCATACGCCGCTGCAACTCACCGACATGGCCAACCAGCTGGTCAAGCCGGTCCTGCAGACCGCGCCCGGTGCGGCGGACGTGACGATCTTCGGCGAACGCAAGCTGGCGATGCGCATCGGCCTGGACCCGGACCGGCTCGCCGCCTACCGGCTGACGGTGC
>JBFJZP010000136.1:0-7112 GCA_041622095.1 Burkholderiaceae bacterium
CGCGGCGGTGCGTGCGCAGCGCAGCTTCGGCGAACGCCTGGGCGTGCCCTGGGGCGTGTCCGAGAGCGCCTACTTCGAACAGGATCCCTCGCTGGCCTTCCAGTACGGACCGTTCGGTGTGCCGCAGCTCGCGCTGCGCCGCACGCCGCTCGAGGATCTGGTCATCGCGCCCTACGCCAGCGTGCTGGCGTTGCTGGTGGACGCGCCGGCAGCGCTGGAGAACCTGCGCGCGCTGGCGCGACTGGGCGCACGTGGCCGGCACGGTTTCATCGAGGCGCTGGACTTCAGCCGATCGCGCGGCGGCGACGGCCGGGCGGCCAAGCAGGTGGCCACCGTGATGGCACACCACCAGGGCATGAGCCTGATGAGCCTGTGCAACGTGCTGGGCGACGACCCGCCACGCGGCTGGTTCGGCCGCGCCCCGCATGCCCAGGCCTTCGGCATGCTGCTGCACGAGCGCATGCCGCGCGCGGTCGTCTTCCAGTCGCGCGCGATACCGCGGTCCGACCGCCCGGCCCGCGCGGCGCCGGCGGTGGGCGACGCCCGCCTCGTCGTTCCGACCTCGGCATCGCCCGGCGCGCTGCCCTCGGCGCTCATCGGCAATGGCAGCTACACCGTCTGCCTGCGGCCGAATGGCGCGGGCCAGAGCCGCTGGGGCAACCTGGCACTGAACCGCGCGCGCGACGACCTGCTGCGCGACCTGCACGGCCACTGGCTGCTGTGGCGGCGGGCGGGCGCCGTCGCGCTGCACTCGCTGACCTCGTTTCCGCTGCCGGCGCCGCAGACCACCTATCACACGCGGCTGTACCCCGACCACGTCGAGTTCGATGCGCAGAGCGAAGTCATGGCCTCGACCGTGTCGGTCTGGGTCAGCAGCGACGACGACGTCGAGTTGCGCCGTATCGTGCTGCACAACCGCAGCGACGAGGCGATCGACATCGAGTTGATGAGCGTCTTCGAAGTGGCCCTCGCACCCCAGGCGGCCGACGAGTCGCACCCGGCCTTCTCCAACCTGTTCGTGCGCGCGCAGGCGATCGACAGCGCCGGCCTGATGTTCGAGCGCCGCCCGCGCCGCGATGACGAGCGCAGCGTGTGGATGGCCCACTTCCTGGCCGCCAGCGACGCCGATGTCGGCGCCGTGACACTGGCCTGCGACCGTGCATGCCTTTGGCCGCGCGGCGGCACGATGGACCAGCTCCGGGTGCCGTCGGGCGCGGCCGCGCGGCCGGGTCAGGGTATCGACACCGGGCTCGACCCGGCTGCGGCCTTGGCGGTGCAACTGCACATGCCGGCCCATGCCCGGCGCAGCGTGACGGTGGGCACCGCGGCGGCCGCGGACGCCAAGACCCTGTTGTCGATCGTCGACGAGTACCGGCAGGAGGTGCACCTGACACGCTCGTCGCTGATGGCCGCCACGCTGGCGCGCATCCGGCAGCGTGAGTGGCGCATCAGCGCGCCTGTGCTGCACCTGTCGCAGGACCTGACGACGCGCCTGCTGATGACGCCGCTGCAGCCACGCCCGCCGCCGGCGGCCGCGCTGGACCGGCGTGCGGTATGGCGCTTCGGCATCTCGGGCGACCGGCCGATCCTGCTCGTGCGCATCGATGCAGCGGCCGGCTTGCGCGCGGTGCGCGCGCTGCTCAATGCCCAGCGGCTGTGGACCTTCGGTGGTCTGGTGTGCGACCTGGTGATCGTCAACCATGAGCCGCCGTCCTACCTGATGCCGCTGCAGCGCCGGCTGCTCGACGTGTTTGGCCAGTACGGCGTGGAGTCCGATCCGGGCCCCGATCGTCCGCGCACCTTGGCCTTGCGACGCCAGGAGATCAGCACCGCGGAGTGGGTCGCGCTGCGCGCCTTCGCGCGTTGCGAGATCGACGCAGACGGCCGCGCGATCGATCAACTGATGGCACCGGTGTCCGAGCCTGCCGACGCGCCCGAGGTGCCCGAGCGCGAGCCGGTACCGCTGCCCTGGCCGGATGGCGCCGTCGACTGCGGCTTTGCCGAGCAGGGCGGCGCGTTCGAGATCCACCTCGATGTGCACCGCGCGACGCCGAAGCCTTGGGCCAACGTGCTGGCCAACCCGCACTTCGGCTGCATCGTCACCGAGTCCGGCGGCGGCCACACCTGGGCACGCAACAGTCGGCTGCATCAACTCACGCCATGGAGCAACGATCCCTTGATCGACCCGCCGGCCGAGCACTTCCTGGTGCGCGACGAGGACAGCGGCCTGAGCTTCGGCCTGCTGCCGACGATGGACCGCAACGGGTCGCGCGGCTACCAGGTCTCGCACCGTGCCGGCATGAGCGACTTCGTCCAGGAACGGCCCGGCCTGTCCGTCGACACCCGCGTGATGGTCCACCCGGAGGCGCCGGTCAAATGCCTGCGTGTGCGCCTGCACAACACCGGCGCCGCGCCGCGCCAGCTGCGCCTGCTCGGCCTGGTGGAGTGGGTGATGGGCGCGCAGCGGCGCGACCGCATGACCCTGCAGACCCTCCACCAGCCCGATCTGCAAGCCACGATGGCCCGCCAACTCGATCACAGCGGCGGCTTTGGCGACGGCACAGCCTGCCTGATGCTTGTCGGCGCAACGGTCGACGACTGGACCTGCGACCGACAGGCCTTCTTCGACCGCCGCGGCCACCTGGTCTGGCCCGCGGCGCTGGGGCAACGCGAAGGATTCGGGTTCGACCCCTGCGCGGCACTGACGGCGGCAGTGGTGATCGCGCCAGGCGCGACGCTGCAGTGCCACTGGGTCATCGGCTACGAAAGCGACCACGACAGCGCCGCCAAGCTGGCGCGTCGGATGCGCGAACCCGGTGCGCTCGAAGGCCTGTCCGCCGCCATCGACGCGCACTGGGACGCGTTGCTGGGCAAGGTCACCGTGCACACACCCGACCCCTTGTTCGACGCACTGGTGAACCGCTGGCTGCTCTACCAGACGGTGGCCTGCCGCCTGTGGGCCAAGGCTGGTTTCTACCAGGTCAGTGGCGCCACGGGTTTTCGCGACCAGTTGCAGGACACGCTGGCGCTGGCCACGGTCCGGCCCGATCTGTTGCGTGCGCAATTGCTGCAGCAAGCGTCGCGGCAATATGGCGAGGGCGACGTGCAGCACTGGTGGCATGAGCCGAGCGGCGCCGGCGTGCGCACGCATTCCAGCGACGATCTGCTCTGGTTGCCCTTTGCCACGACGCACTACCTGACGGCCACCGACGACACCACGGTGCTGGATGCCTCGGTGCCCTTCCTGGAAGGCGCCAGTGTGCCGCCGGGCGCCGAAGACGTCTACGAAGTGCCGACTGTCAGCCGGCACGTGGCGTCGCTGTACGAGCATGGCGCGCGCGCAATCGACCGCGCGTTGCGTTTCGGCGCGCACGGCCTGCCGCTGATGGGGACCGGTGACTGGAACGACGGCATGAACCGCGTCGGCCACGGTGGACGTGGCGAGTCGGTCTGGCTCGGCTGGTTCCTCCTCGTCATCCTGCGCGACTGGCTGGCGCTGGCCGAGCGGCGCGGCGACATGACGCGGTCGACGCGATGGAAGGCATCGCGCGCGGCGCTCGACGATGCGCTGGCGCGCCACGGATGGGACGGAGCGTGGTACCGGCGCGCCTACTTCGACAACGGACATCCGCTCGGGTCGCACCTCAACGACGAAGCGCGCATCGACCTCATCGCCCAGGCCTGGAGCGTCTTTGCGTCGCAGCCGGATGACGATCGGGCGCGCTCGGCGATGCGCAGCGTCGACGAGCGGCTGGTCGACCAGCGTCACGGCCTGCTGCGCCTGCTCGACCCGCCCCTGCAGAATTCGGCGGACGATGCCGGCTACATCCAGGCCTACCCGCCGGGCGTGCGCGAAAACGGCGGGCAGTACTCGCACGCCGCCGTGTGGGGGCTGATGGCCCAGGCCCGGCTAGGCCACGCCGACAGGGCCTGGGCCTACTTCTGCATGATCAGCCCGGCGCACCGCACGCGCACGGCAGCCGAGCGCCAGCGCTACGCGATCGAGCCCTACGTGCTGCCGGGCGACACCTACTCCGCGCCGCCCTACATCGGCCGCGGCGGCTGGAGCTGGTACACCGGGTCGGCCGCGTGGTTGCACCGCGCGGCGGTGGAATCGCTGTTCGGGCTCGCGCTGCGTCCGGGTCGCCTCTGCCTGAAGCCGGCACTGCCATCGCATTGGCGGCAGGCCCGACTGCACCTGCGCCTGGACTCGCGTGAGATCGACATCCTGCTGCAGCGTGGCGATGACGGTGCATCGCCGCAGGACACAGCCGATGTGCGCCTGGTCGCGCCAGGCGCGTGGGTCGAGCTCGCATCGCTGCCCGCTCGGGCTCAGCTGCGCGTCATCCTGCGTTCCGGTGAGCGGATCGATGGCACCCAAGACGCCACCGCCGACGCCCGCTAGCTGGCGTGCATCGACATCGACGTGCCGCAGGTTCGACTCGACCTGGTCTATCGGTGCGGTCACTATCGAACTCCGTGGCCAAGGCCCAAGCCTGCGGGGCACTCGTCGCAGAGAACCGACCCATTTCTGAATCGGTGGTCAAAGGCTCAGTCCGCAGCATTCAAAGGAGTCTCATGGCTGAAATCGACAAGGTGTTCGCGGGCGCGATCCCGAAGCTTTACGACACGCTGATGGTGCCTCTGATCTTCGAGGCCTACGCTGTCGGCCTGGCGGAGCTTGTCGCAGCCTCCTCGCCCGGATCGGTGCTTGAAACGGCGGCCGGCAGCGGCGTGGTCACGCGGGCGCTTGCGCCAAGACTCAGCGCCGACTCCTGCTATGTGGTGACTGACCTCAACCAGCCCATGCTCGACTATGCCGCCACCCGGCAGGGACCCGATCGCCAGCCGTCATGGTGAAGGCCCTGTGACCGGCAAGATTCAGGCGCATGTGATCGTCGCGGCGCGATGACGGAGTTCGGGCGCAGGGCTGTTCGAGCCCGGCTGTCACTTCCAATGCCTGCGCGCCTCCAAGCTGCGGTGCGCCTTTGCCGGTGAGCATCAGCAAGCAGACCGCCAGGGACACACCGTTCGCCCTGCGGCTGCCAGTATCGTCGCGCACGCCTGGCGATCGGGGAATGCCAGCGAAGCGCCAATGCGCAGCGCGGCGATCAATAACGGCCAGGAGGCCGTCCGGAGCGCATTCGGAACTAGTCGCGGTCGCGGCCGCGGACGTACGGGTCCGGCCGATATTCGCAATGTTGCGTATTCACATAGGAGCAGCGTAGCTCCACCGGTGTCTCGTTGAGTGAGTACACGGAACGAATAATCTGCAGCAAAGGTGCGCCTGTAGTCGTCTTGAGCAGCCGCGCCTGACTTGGCGTCGCGGCGATTCCACGTACACGCTCCGACGTGCGCGTCACGGTTATTCCGAATTCGTCCTGGTACATCTGGTAAAGCGTGGTCTGCCGATTGCGAAGCCGCTCCTCGCTGAGATCCGGGAACAATCCCGTTGGCAGGTAGATCTCGTCGATCGAAACCACCTCGTCCCCCAGCGACAACAGGTTCGACAATTTGAACAGGGGCGCCCCGACAGGGACTGCCAGGACCCGCGCGGCCAAGTCGTCAGCAGCCGCAGCGCCGAAACTCAGGAAACGCACCTTCGGGTATTCCTTTTGGCCGTCACGCGGGACCAGATGGAAGAACGAATACAGGTAGCGGTCCTCGCTGTGTCGCGCGACGAAAGTGCCACGTCCCTGCTGGCGCACCAGCACACCGGATGCCGTGAGTTCATCGACGGCCTTGCGCAAGGTTCCCATACTGACGCCAAAACGTTCGCACAAGGACTTTTCGGCAGGAATCGCGTCACCCGAGCGCCACTCGCCCGACCGGATCGCCTCGACGATGCGGCGTCGGACTTCGACGTATAGCGGCGATCCCGGGAGGACCCACGTAGTGGCTAGGGAACTCTTTTGCATGTATGAGAGGCGGTGGAGACGAATTAGAGGCTGTGGGGATGGGCGATGCCAACTGTGGAACCAGTCGGTCTGTTCCGCATTTTCGAGGGCATTGACGCCAAGCGGCTGGCGCAGGGATTATCGGACGAACTATCGGTGCATTGTGCGCTACCTGCATCCAGGCCCGCTCGAACTTCGTGGCTTTGCCCTGCTACACGACCAGCATCCAGCGGTTCAACCCCATTGCCGAACTCCGGATACATGGTCGATCTGCGTCGCTGGGCAGGCAGCGCGTCGACGTTCGCGCTGCGCTGGGCCGATTGCCGAGCGGTCACCACTTATGGGCAGATATCACTCTCTACGCAAAATACGGGGAAACCCCTACATATCAACTAGATCATTCGGTTGACATGATCGAGTCGACGACGTCCAATGGAGTCCATGCAGACAAACCCGACGGAACACTTCAAGGAGAGAAAGCAATGATTCATTTCGTGGTGCACGAAGACGGCGACTCGGTCGGCACGGTCGTCGTCGAAGGTGTCAAGAGCGGCGACAAACTGAATGGCTGGGTGATGGAGCAAGACAAGACCCTGACGCTGGCCACCATCAGCGAAATACCTATCGGCCACAAGATCGCCCTGCAGGACCTCAAAAAGGATGACACCGTGATCAAGTACGGCGTCGATATCGGGCGGGTCGTTGCTCCGATCAAGGCCGGTGAGCACCTGCATGTCCACAACGTCAAGACCAAGCGCTGGTAAGCACGGTTCGGACTTCAACACTCAAAGGAAAGCAGATGATCAGCAAAGACACCACCTTCCTCGGCTACCGCAGGGAAAACGGCCGAGTCGGCGTACGCAATCACGTCATCATCCTCCCGGTCGATGACATATCGAACGCTGCGTGCGAAGCCGTGGCGAACAACATCAAGGGCACGATGGCGTTGCCCCACCCATATGGCCGCCTGCAGTTCGGCGCCGACCTCGAGCTGCATTTCCGCACCCTGATCGGAACCGGCTCCAACCCCAACGTCGCAGCGGTGGTCGTGATCGGTATCGAACCGGCCTGGACCCAGCTCGTAGCCGATGCCATCGCCAAGACCGGCAAGCCGGTCAAGAGTTTCTCGATTTCGCGACATGGTGATCACGAGACGATCATGAGCGCGTCCAAAGCTGCCCGCGAGCTGGTTCAGTGGGCCTCGGAGAAACAGCG
>JBFJZP010000137.1:0-7066 GCA_041622095.1 Burkholderiaceae bacterium
AACTGATTTGACGCGGCGCCAACCCGGCTGTCGATCACCGGCCATACAGTCCCGACTGCGCCTACAATCAACGCTGTCTGCAGTGCTCATCGGGCCTTATATTTCCTTGAACCAATGCTCTCGTAGCTCGGGCTTGGAACATCGCCTGGCTGGTGTGATCATCTCGCGTCAGATGAACCCGACGCCAACGCTGACCTCGCCCACCTGAACCCCGGTTCAGGATGCGGGTCCGGTGGCATCTGCAGGCACCTTATCTCTCCTTGTGGACTTCTCCCTCACCCTGATACTCGAACTGGCCCTGCTGGGCCTGTGCACCGGATTCCTGGCAGGTCTGCTCGGGCTCGGCGGCGGCATGATGATGGTGCCGTTCCTGACCATCATCCTGACAGCCCGTGCCTACCCGCAAGCCCATGTGATCAAGATGGCAGTGGCCACCTCGCTGGCCACGATCTGCTTCACGTCGCTGGCATCGGTACGCGCCCACCACCGGCGCGGAGCGGTGCGCTGGGACATCGTGCGTTTTCTTGCCCCCGGCATCCTGCTCGGGGCCTTCCTCGGCTCGCAGATCGCCGCCGCGATGCCGGCCCGGTTGCTCGGATACCTGTTCGCCGTTTTTGTCGCGTTTTCCGCCACGCAGATGATCCTCAATCGCCGGCCCCAACCCTCACGCACGCTGCCCGGTCCGGGCGGCATGTTCGGCGTCGGAAACCTGATCGGCGGCTTGTCGTCCCTGGTCGGCGCCGGTGGCGCCTTCGTCTCGGTGCCGTTCATGACCTGGTGCAATGTCAGGATCCACACCGCGGTTGCCACTTCGGCCGCACTGGGTTTTCCGATCGCCTTCGCCGGCACCCTCGGCTACCTGTTTGCCGGCTGGAACCTGCCCGCCATGCCGGCCGGCGCCTTGGGATACCTGTACTGGCCCGGCTTTCTGGTGTTGTCGGCTGCCAGCATCGTCACCGCACCGTTTGGCGCCCGCGTGGCCCATGCGATGGACATCGCGCCGCTCAAGCGGGTGTTCGCACTGGTGTTGTACGTGTTGGCGGCCTACTTCATCCTGCGCTGACCCGCGGCCGCGCCCGGCTGCGGCTCGGCGACATCAACCGATGTCCTGCGCAGCGCGCCACTGTTCGAATGCCGGTGCCGGCAACGCGCGGGTGCACAGGAAACCCTGGTAGGCGGCGCAACCGAGGTCACGCAGGCAGTCCATCTGGTCCTGTGTCTCCACGCCTTCTGCCACGACGTCCAGCTTGAGCGCCCGGGCCATCGCCACGGTAGCGCTGACGATGGCGCGGTCGCTCTCGTCACCCGGCAAGCCGGTGACGAAGGACCGGTCGATCTTGAGTTTGCCGATCGGGACGCGCTTGAGGTAGGCCAGGCTGGAATATCCGGTGCCGAAGTCGTCGATCGACAGGCACACGCCAATCGACGCCAGCGCATGCAGGCGCTCGAGTGCCTCATCCGCATCCCGCACCAGGATCGACTCGGTCAGTTCCAGTTCGAGCAACTGCGGGCGCAGCCCGGCCGTGCGCAGGGTCTGGTCGACGATGTCGACAAAATCCGCCTGCTGGAACTGCAGCGCCGACACGTTGATCGACACCGCCAGCGGCGTGCCGGCATCTTGCCAAGCGGCCGCTTGCCGAACCGCCCGCTCCAGCACCCAGTTGCCGATGCTGGTGATGAATCCGGTTTCCTCGGCCAACTGGATGAACACACGCGGCGACACCTCGCCGAAATCCGCGTCGCTCCAGCGGGCCAGCGCCTCGGCGCCGGCCAGTCGTCCGGTGTCGATCGCGATCTGCGGCTGGTAGTGGATGTCGAAACGGCCGAGCAACATGCCCTGGCGCATGGCATGGTCCATCTTGATGCGCGACAACACGTCGACATTCATCTGCGGCTGGTAGAACCGGAAGCTGCCGCGACCGCGCTCCTTGACCCGGTACATCGCCGTGTCGGCATACTGGATCAGTTCGTCCAGTGTCTTGCCATCGTCCGGGTACAGCGCCACGCCAATGCTGCAGCCAACCGTGAAATTCATGCCATCGAGCACGAACGGCGCCGCCATCGCGCCGAGCACCCGTTGCGCGCAGGCCTCGGCGCCCGGCGCATCGGCCTCCTGCAGGAACAACACGAACTCGTCGCCACCCAGGCGGCACAAGGTGTCCACATCGCGCAGGCAGGCACCGATGCGGCTGGCAACCTCGACCAGCACCCGATCGCCGAAGGAATGGCCCATCGAGTCGTTGATGTTCTTGAACCGGTCCAGGTCGAGGAAGAACACCGCGAACTGGCCACCATTGCGTTCGACCATGCGCAGCGCGAAATCAACCCGCTGGCTGAGCAGCAGACGATTCGGCAAACCGGTCAACACGTCACGGTACGCCAGGGTCTCGATGCGTTGCTGGGCTGCGTATTTCTCGCTCAGGTCCTTGAAGAAACAGATGCTGTGCACCGGCGTGCCATATTCGTCGCGCAGCAGCACCCAGGACACCTGCACCGCATGCGGCTCACGGCGGGCATCGCGGCGCCAGACCTCGCCCTCCCAGAAACCATCGGTCTGCAGGTGTTGCTCGATACGCTTGAAGAAGCCCTGATCATGCGGGTCGTAGAAGAACTCGGCTGCGGCACTGCCGAGCAATTGCGACTGCGGCGTGCCGGTCTGGCGCTCACAGGCCGGATTGGCGGCCAGCAGCATGAAGTCGACACTGGTGATGAAGATCGCGTCCAGGCTCGATTCGAACACCTTGGCCGCCAGCCGCAAACGGGCCTGGGTATCGACCTGCTGCGTGATGTCGCGAAACGCATGGACACGCCCGCTGGGCAATCCCCGGCTGTATTGCGGACGCGAGCGGCGCTCCAGGATCCGCCCGGAACGCAGCGCCAGCGTATCCTGCGCTTCGAGCAACGGCGACGCACTGATCTCGAGCAGTCGCTCCTGGTATTGCTGGGTGTCGACCACCGCCTCCGCCATGTGGGCAAACAGCGCCGGATCGTTGCGCCGCACCATCAGCGCTTCCGGCAGATCCCACAATTCGGCAAACCGGCGGTTGTAGTTGTGGACACGCCCGTCCGATCCACTCGACAGGATGCCGTCCGCGGTGGACTCAAGCGTGGCGCGCAACTCCGACACCAGCCGATCGAGTTCGATCTCGGTGCGCCGTTGTTGGCGCAGGTCGCGCAGCCCGACCATGAACAACGGAGTGGCGGCATCGAGCCAGATCCGGCAGACCTTGCGTTCGACCGGTATCGCGATGCCATCGGCGCTGCGGATCAGGGTCTCGGAATGGATCTCCTCGGTCAACCCGGCCGCCACGTCCTCCCAGAAATACTGGTCTTCCGGCGTGGCAGTGAGCTCCACCACCGGTCGCCCCATCATGTCGTCGCGCGCCAGTCCCGACAAATCCAGCGCCGACTGGTTCATCGCGACGATGCGCAGGTTGACCGGCTCCACCAGCCAGACGGCTTCGATCAGCGCTTCAATCAGGGCACGGCTGGCCGCCACCGTCACGATGCAGCCTCGCTGCGCGCCGGATCGGATGCACGCTCGAAGAAGTAGCAGATCCGCACGCGGGGCGACAGGTAGTCGATCGCCGCCCGCGGCAACAGATCGGGCCGGATACTGCGCCGTATACCCGCCGCCGGCGCCTGCTCCAGGTTCAGGATCAACGCCTGGTCCTTGGGTACCGACGGCTCATGCACCATCACCCGGGGCTTGAGGGGGCGCGCGGAGTTCACCGACACCACCAGGGCGTAACGACCGTCCGACAACTGCACCACCGATCCAGGCGGATAAACCCCCATCATGCGGATGAAGGCAGCCAGCACCGCAATGTCGAACCGGTCCTTCATCTGCGAAAACAGCAAGGACAGCGCTTCGTGTGGCGTGACTGCGCCGGAGGCACGCGGCGGGTTGCACATGTTCTCGTAGCGGTTGACCAGCGCCAGCACCTTGCCACACAGGCTGATGTCGGCACCGGAGAGCTGGCGTGGAAAACCGCTGCCGTCCATCATCTCGTGGTGTTCACCGATGGTGCGCTGCACCTCGGCAGGCAGGCCCATCTGCATCGCGATCGCGGCACCCTGGGCCACATGGCTCTGGTAGCTGCGGTATTCCGATGGCCCGAAGTTGTTGTCGGCCTGGCGCACGCGATCGGGCAGCCGGGTCTTGCCCACGTCATGCAGGAAGGCCGCCACGCCGAGTTGCTGCAGGTCCTGCGCCGGCAGGCCCAGCGCCTTGCCGAGCAGCAGCGACAACACCGTGACATTGACCGGATGCATCCAGGCCCGGTCACCGGTGGTCTCCGACAAAAGCCGGATCGAGGATTCGCTCTGTCCCAGCATGTCGCCGACCAGCGAATCGACCAGTTCGCCGCACAGGCTTGCCGCCTGCCGCGGTTCCTGCGTGATCCGCTCGAGCACCTGGCGGTATTGCTTGATCGCGGCGTCGAACTGCCGGTCGCATTCGGCCAGGCTCTCGTTCTGCGCCCGGATCAGGTCGGCCTGTTCACGCCGCGCCTGCTGCTGCGCATCCGGCAATGCATCGGTGTCGGCGGCGGCGGTTTCGACCAGGGTGCCGGAGCCCAGGCCGCGGGCCGGTTCGTCATCATCAGGCGCCACAGGTACAGCCGGGCCGGCCGACACAGGGTCGCTGCGCGCCGGCACAATACGGATTCGATCCAGACCCAGGCTGCGCAGGGTCTCGATCTGTCGTTGCGAACTGATCTTGAAGCTGCCCTTGGGGAATGGATGCGACATCCATCCCAACTGCAACTCGATAAACAGGCCGATGCGAAGTTCGTCCGGTGTGATGAAGTCGTAAGCAGGGTCCGTCATGTCGACTCCGCGCCGACGCGGAACTGAAAAAGCCATCTGCTTCCTGAAGCAAGTAATGGCACGAAGCTTACTACCTGCCCATGCGATCGGCGATCAAAGTGGCGAAAACCGCGCCATTTGCAGCCATCCTTGTGAACTTTGCGCGACATCCTTTGCAATTCATGCGACGATTGTTGCGCCAAACACACTGGCCACCCTGCCATCCGATGATCGACCTGTATTACTGGCCCACGCCCAACGGCTGGAAAATCTCCATCATGCTCGAAGAGTGTGCGCTGCCGTATCGGCTGGTGCCTGTCGACATCGGTGCCGGCGAACAATTCAATGCGGAGTTCCTGTCCATCAGCCCGAACAACCGCATGCCGGCGATCGTCGACCACGCACCCGATGACGGCGGCACGCGGCTGTCGGTATTCGAAAGTGGCGCCATCCTGCTGTACCTGGCCGAGAAGACCGGCTTTGGCCTGCCCCGCCCGATGCGTGCACGCACCCGGGTGATGCAATGGCTGATGTGGCAGATCGGCGGCCTCGGACCGATGTCCGGCCAGAACGGCCATTTCCGGCTCTATGCGCCCGAACCGCAGCCGTATGCCTTGCAACGCTATGCCGACGAGGTCGACCGGCTCTACGGCGTGCTCGATACGCAGCTCGGACGCAGCGCGGCCTATGTGGCCGGCGACGACTATTCGATCGCCGACATCGCGATATTCCCGTGGATCCGCATCCATCGCAAGCAAGGTGTCGACCTGCAGCGTTTTCCCCATGTCGCACGCTGGTACCAACAACTGCGCGCGCGTCCGGCGGTCGCGCGGGGCCTGGCACTGGGCCGTGCGCTGCGTGCCGACAGCTTGAGCCCGCAAGCCCGGGATACCTTGTTCGGCCAGACCGCGCAAACCGTGCGCCAGAACCCACCCACAACACCATGATCGAATGTTTCTTCGACTGCTCCAGCCCCTGGACCTACCTGGCGTTTCACAATATCCAGCCGATGGCGCAGGAGATCGGGGTTCCGATCCGGTGGCGGCCGATCATCGTCGGCGGCGTGTTCAACGCGATCAACCCCAGTGTCTACGCCGCCCGTGACAACCCGGTGCCGGCCAAGCAGGCCTATATGTACAAGGACCTGGCAGACTGGTCGCGGCAGGCCGGCTTGATCATCCGCATGCCGCCGACGGTTTTCCCGGTCAACAGCGTCAAGGCCATGCGTGCCTGCCTGTGGCTGCTGCCCCAGGCACAGATGCTGCCGTTCGCGGCCGCGGTATTCCGGGCCTACTGGTCGGAGGATCGCGACATCTCGGACGACGCGGTATTGCGCGCGATCTGCACCGAATGCCGGATCGACCCGGACGCCATGTTCGCCGCTATCCAGGACCCGGCGATCAAGGCGCAGCTCAAGGCCAATACCGATGAATTGATCCGCCGCGGCGGCTTCGGATCACCGACGATGTTCGTCGGCGACGACATGTATTTCGGCAATGACCGCCTGCCGCTGGTCCGCGCCGCGGCGCTCAGGCAAATAGAGCAGCCATAGATTCGTCACGGGGCGCAATCCGCGCCGGCATCTGTCGCCAGGCACCGTCGTGCCAGCACGACCAGCCGTACAAGGCGGCAAATACCGCACCGGTTGCCGCAGCGCCTGCAGGACCGACACGTTCGGCGCCGCGCCGCGCACCATCGATGAACCAGGCTGGCAGGCTCAGGTGATACGGATTGCGCGCCACCTCGCCGGCATGCAGGCGCAAGGCGGCGACCAAGGTCGCCACCTGCAGCCGGTCGAGCGCCACCATCAGCCGCGGCTGCAATTGGGTGTTCCAGTATTCGCTGTGCAGCAGGTGCAGCCGCCAGTCCGGCGCCAGTTGCCGCAACGCGGCCTGCACCAGGTCATGCGTGCCGATATGCGCCGGATGCCCGTCCAAGGCATGCGGACAGACTATGACCCGCGGGCGGTGCCGGCGGATCAACTCGGCGACACGCGCCACGCCGGCCTCGCGCTGCGCCGCATCGGCATCGGCCCAGGGCCGGACTCTTTCCAGCGCCACGCCGGGCACCCCGGTCGCGCTGTCCAACTCGAAACCCAGATAGGCGCAACACCGCGTCAGTTCCTGCCAGCGCGCCGCGCGGCGCCCGACGTCACTGCCCAGCGTGACCGCGATATTGCGCACCCGCCAACCGTCTTCACTGCGCAGCCGCCAGGGCAAGGCGCCGGCGATGACTTCGTCGTCCGGATGGGGCGAGA
>JBFJZP010000138.1:0-7007 GCA_041622095.1 Burkholderiaceae bacterium
GCTGCCGGCCGCATCGTCGACGGCCACGGCGATCTGCGGCCCGAGCACGTCTGCCTGAATACGCCGCCGGTGGTGATCGACTGCCTCGAATTCAATGCATCATTGCGCCAGGTCGACCCGTATGGCGAAATCGCATTCCTGGCGCTGGAGTGCGACATGGCGGGCGCGCCATGGATCGGTCCGCGGTTGCTGCAGGGCTGCTGCGATGCGTGGGGCAACACCCCACCAGCGGAGCTGATGCACCTGTACACCGCGCACCATGCGCTGGTGCGCGCGCGCCTGGCGATGGCGCACCTGCTCGATCCGCAACCACGCACGCCGGACAAGTGGCCGGTCGTCGCGCAGACTTACGTGCGGCGGGCGCGACGGGAACTGCACGCTATCCGCATCGACGCCTGACGGCTCATCGCGTCCGACCATACCGGCGCGGCACGGCGCAGGCTATGCCTGCGCGCCATGCGCAGCGCCGGCCGCGCCCCAGGCGCGAATGGCGTGAACAAACGATCCGGCCGCGGTCTGCACCCGCAGCTTCGCGCGGACCGGTGCATCCGGCGCGAGCCGAAACGTCGGCACGCTGTCGGTCACCAGTAGCAGGTCGATCGCGGGGTCGGCCAGCACCGTGCCGGCATCCCCGGTGAACAGGCCATGCGCGGCGCAGGCGACGACGGAGCGCGCGCCGGCCGCCCGCAAGGCCAATGCCGCGTTGCGCATGGTGCCACCGCTGGCGATCAGGTCGTCGAGCAACAGCACCGTTGCCCCCGCCACGTCCCCGGCCACCAGGCTCGCGCTGCTGACGATGCCGGCACTGCGGCGCTTGTCGACCATCGCGAATCCGACCGGTCGCGCCAGTGACTGCTCCAGTGATTCACGCCACAGCTGGGCCCGCTTGACCCCGCCGGGGTCCGGCGACGCCACCGCCAAGGCGCCGGCGCCGACATGGCCCTGTATGAAAACATCGAACGCCTGGTGCGCCTGCACATGCGACGTGGCGCACCGGAACGCGTTTTCGAACGCGGCCGGATTATGCACCTCGAGCACCATCAGTCGCGCCACGCCGAGCGCCTCGACCATCTGCGCCACATACCGCAGCGTCAGCGGGTCGAACGGCTTGGTGCGGCGGTCCTTGCGGGCATAGGCCAGGTACGGCACCACAGCGCTCACGCGGGCCGCGCCATGGTCGCGCAGGGTTGCCGCGAACACCAGCAGGCGGAACAGCTTGTCATGCGGGCTCGCATGCGCATCGCCATGCAGGCTGCCGATCACGCAGACGTCGACGCCGCGCGGGTCGACCAGCGGTCGGTACTTGTGTTCGCCATCCTCGAAGCGGCGATCCTCCAACGCGGCCAGCGGTACGCCCAGGCCGTCGGCGATGCCACGCGCCAGCGTGCTGTCGGTGTCGAGGGAAAAGAGCAGCATGACGGTGTTGCGTTGCGGACCGCGCCTGCGCATACTGGCGTACCGCCTCCCTGGCGATACAAACCACCGGCCGCAATTGCGCCATTGGACAGCGGCCACCACACAAGCGGCATGCGCGCACGCAATCGGGGCGCAGAATACGAAGGGACTTGATGGAATTGCGGCCCCTGGCCGGCACCGGCGACGGGGCGCGGAAGGCTCGCGTATGCAGCCAAGACGGGTTGGCCTGCCCGGAGGGGATCGAACCCCCGACCCTCAGCTTAGAAGGCTGATGCTCTATCCAACTGAGCTACGGGCAGGTGGGAGCAAGGAGCTCGAACGACAAGAAGATGATGGTCGGGGCGATACGATTCGAACGTACGACCCTCTGGTCCCAAACCAGATGCGCTACCAGGCTGCGCTACGCCCCGACGAGGCCGTATTCTATCCGCTAAACCCCTCAATTCCCTGCGCAAGGCGCCAAGCACCCGAAAAGATGGATGGGCTACAGTTCGCGCCATGCGCCGCGAACGAGAACCCACCATCCCCTGGCTGGAGCCTGGCGCCGACTTTCCACCGGTCGCGCAAGCCATGGACGCGGACTCCGGCGCGCCGGGGCTGCTCGCCGCCGGTGGTGCACTGGACGTGCCGACCTTGCTGTCGGCTTATCGACAAGGCATCTTCCCATGGTTCGGCGAAGGCCAGCCTGTGCTGTGGTGGAGCACCGACCCGCGCATGGTGCTGCAGGTCGACAACTTCCGGCTGCACCCGTCGCTGCGCAAGACCTTGCGCCGCTTCGTGCGCACGCCCGGCTGCGAGATCCGCATCGACTCGGCGTTCGCCCAGGTGATACGCTACTGCGCCGACAGTGCGCGCAAGGGTTCGCCCGGGACCTGGATCCTGCCGCAGATGCAGCAGGCCTATATCCGCTTGCACCAGGCCGGCCACGCACACAGCGTCGAGACCTGGATCGACGGGGAACTGGTCGGCGGCCTGTACTGCGTAGCGATCGGCAAGGCGGTTTACGGCGAATCGATGTTTGCGCTGGCGCGCGACGCGTCGAAAATCGCCCTGGCGGCGCTGGTGGCGTTTTGCCGGACCCATGGCATTCGCAGCATCGACTGCCAGCAAAATACCGGGCATCTGGCCTCGCTGGGCGCAGCCGAGATTCCACGCGCGAACTTCCTGCACCATTGCGCCCAGGCGGTTGCGCAGGCGCCACCCAGCTGGAATTTCCAACCTCTATACTGGAAGCAACTCCTGGCCGAACGGGACGCAAACCAGTGACGCACCTCAAGGATCTTCCGCTCCAGACGCTGCAGTTCTATGCAACTGCGCCCTACCCGTGCAGCTACCTGTCCGGTCAACAGGCGCGCTCGCAAGTTGCCACCCCCAGCCACCTGATCAACAACAACACCTACTCCGAGCTGGTGAGCCAGGGTTTCCGGCGCAGCGGCCTGTTCACCTACCGGCCTTATTGCGATGGCTGCAACGCCTGCACGCCGCTACGGGTGCTGGTCGGCCCGTTTGCTGCAGACCGAAGCCAGCGCCGGGCCTGGCGCCGCCATGCGCACCTGCAGGCACGGGTGAGCAAGCTGGGTTTCTCGGCGGAACACTACCGCCTGTACCTGCGCTACCAGAACGGCCGCCATGCCGGTGGCGGCATGGACCACGACAGCGTGGAGCAATACACGCAGTTCCTGCTGCAAAGCCGGGTCAATTCCCGGCTGATCGAATTCCGCGAGCCGCCCAGCGAAGGACACGAAGGCGCGCTGCGCATGGTGTCGATCCTCGACGTGCTCGAAGACGGCATCTCTGCGGTCTACACCTTTTATGAACCCGATGCCCATGCCAGCTATGGCACCTACAGTGTCCTGTGGCAGATCGAGCAGGCTCGCCTGATGGGCCTGCCTTATCTCTACCTGGGCTACTGGATCGCCGCCAGTGACAAGATGAACTACAAAGCCCGCTTCCGGCCATTGCAGATACGGCTGGACGGTGCCTGGCAGACGCCGGACGACCAGACCCTGGCGAGTGCCGCAGCCAAGAGCCCGCCATGAAGAAAAACGACCACGACCTGCCAGCAAGCCCTGCGGTACAGGTCATCGAGCGCATGTTTTCGCTGATGGATGTGCTGGCGTCGCGCGAGGATGCGATTTCGCTCAAGGACATCAGCGAAAAGACCGGGCTGCATCCGTCGACGGCGCACCGCATTCTCAACGACCTGGCCATCGGGCGTTATGTGGAGCGGGCGCAACCCGGCAGTTACCGCCTGGGCATGCGCCTGCTGGAACTGGGCAACCTGGTCAAGGACCGGCTCAACGTGCGCGATGCGGCGCTGGGCCCGATGCGCGAGTTGCACAAACGCATACAGCAGCCGGTCAATCTGAGCATGCGCCAGGGGGACGAGATCGTCTATGTCGAGCGGGCCTTCAGCGAACGCTCCGGCATGCAGGTGGTGCGCGCCATTGGCGGTCGCGCACCCTTGCACCTGACGTCGGTCGGCAAATTGTTCCTGGCCGCCGACGATTTGCAACGCATGCGCGCCTATGCCAGCCGCACCGGCCTGCACGGACAGACCCGCAACAGCATCACGCAGCTGCCGGCGCTCGAGCGCGAACTGGCGAAGGTACGCCAGTACCGTTACGCGCAGGACAATGAAGAACTTGAACTGGGGGTGCGCTGCATGGCCGCTGGCATCTACGATGACCAGGGTAAGCTGGTGGCCGGCCTGTCGATTTCCGCGCCGGCGAGCCGGCTGGAGGAGTCCTGGTTGACGCCGCTGCAGGCAGCAGCACAGGAAATTTCGCAAACCCTGGGCTACAGCCCGGGCGGCAGCTATCACACCTAGCGGGTTGGCAGCGCGAGCGGGCGCGGCAGACGGGCTGTCACCGCTGCGGACGGATCCGGACCTGCGTGCACCGACCGCCCCGGTGCAGACAGAAGATCAGCTCAACGCAGGGTCGGCGCCGAGGCGACCGTCTCGACCCATTGGCGCACACGCTCGGCATCACCGAGGCGGCTGAGCTTGCCGGCCGAGTCAAGAAAGACCATGATCAGGTTGCGCCCGGCCACCGTGGTCTGCATTACCAGGCAACGACCGGCCTCCGAGATATAGCCGGTCTTCTGCAGACCGATTTCCCAGCGCGGATTGTTCACCAGCCGGTTGGTATTGCGGTATTGCAGGGTGCGGCCACCCGCCGAGACCTCGTGATTCGGTGAGGTCGACCACTCGCGCAGTGTCGCATCGGAATGCGCCACGTTGACCAGCTTGGCCAGATCCTGTGCGCTCGACTGGTTCTTGCTCGACAAGCCGGTGGGCTCGACGAACCGGGTGTCCTTCATCTGCAACTCACGCGCCTTCTCGTTCATGCGCGACACGAAAATATCCAGGCCACCGGGAAAACTGCGCCCCAGCGCATGGGCGGCACGGTTCTCACTCGACATCAGCGCCAGATGCATCAATTCGCCACGGCTGAGCACCGTGCCCACACGCAGGCGTGAACTGCTGCCCTTTTCGGTATCGACATCGTCCTGGGTGATGGCGATCATCTCGTCCATCGGCAAATTGGCCTGGTTGATGATCAGGCCGGTCATCAGCTTGGTGAGCGACGCAATCGGCAACACCGCCTGGTCGTTCTTGCGCAGCAGGACCTCGCGTGTGTCCTGGTCGATGACATAGGCCACGCTGGACTTGAGATCCAGCGCATCGCTTTTTTCATGCAGGCCGGCCATCTCGCCATAAGACTGCCTGGCCACCACGCTCGACGCAACGACTGCAGATCGGCGCGCCGAGGCCACCACCTTGGCCTTTGCGGCCACATTGACCACTTTCTTGCTCTTGGCGCGCTTGACGACCGTGGTCTTCTTGACCGTCTTGGTGACGGCGGTCTTGCTCTTGCTCTTGCTGGCCGCGGCATAAGCCGGCGTAGCCACAAAAGCCATGCAGACCGAGAAAAGCACCAGCAAACGCGCAAGTTGATTCATGTTCTTACCTCGATAACGCAACGTGTTCCCTGCCGGCGCGGTTGACCGGGGACTATCCTGTCATGGAGTGTAATGAGGAAAGTACCGCAAGATCAACCACTTGCGGTACTTATTTAATCCAAGGTAACAAATCAGGGATTAATCCAGCCTTGTGCAGGTACTTTTTCAGCTTTGCTGTGCAACTTGTTGAGCGCACTCAGATAAGCCTTGGCGGATGCCACCACGATATCCGGGTCGGCACCCACGCCATTGACCACCCGCCCGCTGCTTTGCAGGCGCACCGTCACTTCGCCCTGGCTTTCGGTCGATCCGCTGATCGCATTGACCGAATACAAGACCATCTCGGCGCCACTGTGCACATGGGATTCGATCGCCTTGAGCGAGGCATCGACCGGCCCGTTGCCATCGGATGTACCGGTGAACTCCTTGCCGGCAACCGTGAACACAATCGATGCGTGGGGCCGCTCGCCAGTTTCGCTCTGTTGCGACAAGGAGACAAAACCGTATTGCTCGTTGTCATGGGTCACGCTCTCGTCGCTGACCAGCGCGAGGATGTCCTCGTCGAAGATGTCGGACTTGCGGTCCGCCAGTTCCTTGAACCGGGCAAAAGCGGTGTTGATA
Organism: Burkholderiaceae bacterium; assembly: GCA_041622095.1. Taxonomy (GTDB): domain Bacteria; phylum Pseudomonadota; class Gammaproteobacteria; order Burkholderiales; family Burkholderiaceae_C; genus CAISIP01. The sequence goes on from JBFJZP010000138.1 coordinate 6,004, forward strand.
TCGGCTTCGCTCTCGAGTTCCACCCCGAGTTCAACCAGCCGCTGCTTGAAGGCGTTGCGACCGCTGAGCTTGCCCAGCACGATCTTGTTGGCGGTCCAGCCCACATCCTCGGCACGCATGATCTCGTAGGTGTCGCGCGCCTTGAGCACGCCGTCCTGGTGGATGCCCGACGCATGCGCAAACGCGTTCGCCCCCACCACCGCCTTGTTCGGCTGCACCACGAATCCGGTGGTCTGGCTGACCATGCGGCTGGCCGCCAGGATGTGCTGGGTATCGATGTTCATCTCCAGCCCGAAGTAGTCCTTGCGGGTCTTGACCGCCATGACGATTTCCTCGAGCGAACAGTTGCCGGCGCGCTCGCCCAGGCCATTGATGGTGCACTCGACCTGGCGCGCGCCGCCGATCTTGACGCCGGCCAGCGAGTTGGCGACCGCCATGCCCAGGTCGTTGTGGCAATGGACCGACCAGACCGCCTTGTCGCTGTTCGGAATCCGCTCGCGCAGTTTCCGGATGAACTCGCCATACAACTCGGGAATCGCATAACCGACGGTGTCGGGCACGTTGATCGTGGTCGCGCCTTCGGTGATCACCGCCTCCAGCACCCGACACAGGTAGTCCATGTCGCTGCGGTAACCGTCTTCCGGGCTGAACTCCACATCCTCCACCAGGTTGCGGGCGAAACGCACCGACAACTTGGCCTGTTCGAACACCTGCTCGGGCGTCATGCGCAGCTTCTTCTCCATGTGCAGCGGCGAAGTCGCAATGAAGGTATGGATACGCGCGCGGTTGGCACCCTTGAGGGCCTCGGCCGCACGCGAGATGTCGCGGTCATTGGCACGCGACAGCGAACACACCGTCGAATCCTTGATCGCCGCCGCGATCGCCCGCACCGCCTCGAAATCCCCATTGGAGCTGGCGGCAAAGCCGGCCTCGATCACGTCGACCTTGAGCCGTTCGAGCTGGCGCGCGATGCGCACTTTTTCCTCACGCGTCATCGATGCGCC
>JBFJZP010000139.1:0-6990 GCA_041622095.1 Burkholderiaceae bacterium
CAGTTTCGTCGCCCATGCCGGCGGCCCGCCGATCAGCGCCTATGTGATTCCGCTGCGCCTGCCGCCGGTGCAGTTCGTTGCCACCATGGCCTTCTTTTTCTTCTGCATCAACTTGTCCAAGTGGATTCCTTATGCCTGGCTGGGACTGCTCGACCTGCGCAACCTGGCCACCTCGCTGTTGCTGATGCCGGTGGCACCGATCGGCGTCTGGCTCGGCCTGCGGCTGGCGCACCGGATCGACCCGACGATGTTCTACCGGCTGCTGTACCTGGGCATGTTCCTGACCGGAACCAAGCTGTTGTGGGACGGGCTGTCCTGACCCCTTGGCGGCGCGCGGCCGCGAGTCGGCCGCTGGCGGGAGGTTGCAGGATACGCAGGCCTGCGGGTCCTGCGCGGCTTGAGCCGCCTTGCGCCGGGCCCGCTCCAGCCGCTCCTGCGCCCTCTGCTCCTCCAGTTGCTGGCGCGCCTGCTTGACCGCCGCGATCATATTGGCCCGGTCCTGGTCGTGCGGATGCATCTTCTCGAACAGTTCGAGGTTGTGCTTGCGAAAGCGCCGCGTGCGGGTGTCGGCGTCCTGCGGGCTGCGGCCGAGCAGCTCGAGCACGCTGCGCAGGCTCGATTCGAACAACTCGCGCTGCACCAGCATGACGTTGCAGGCGAAGCCCTCGGCCAGCATCATCCGGGTGACGATCTGGCCGTAGCGACCGAACCCGGCGATCAGCGCCGGCGCCTCCTGCTGCTCCGAGATTTCCTCCGGTACCACCGTTTTGCGGCTGGCGAAACGCGGCAGCGGCCATTTGTCGACCGCCACCAGCAATAGCGGCGAGAGCAGCATCGACACCGCCACCGCGCCGATCAGCAGCGAAGCGGTCTCGGGCCGTTTGCGACAGGGCGCTAACATAGCGCGAAGAAAAAAGCGCCCGGGGGTACCGAATGCCAGTTGTTGTTATTGCCAATCCCAAGGGTGGCGTGGGCAAGTCCACGCTGTCCACGCATATTGCCGCGTATTTTGCAGCGCAGGGCCATGCGGTAATGCTGGGCGATGCCGACCGCCAGCAGTCGTCGCGACTCTGGCTGGGGCTGCGGCCGGCGAATGCGCGGCCGATCCAGACCTGGGACATCAACGCCGACCTGATCGCCCGGCCGCCACGCGGCACCACCCATGTGGTGGTCGACACACCGGCCGGACTACATGGCTGGCGCTTCAAGGACGTGATGAAGATGGCCGACAAGGTCATTGTGCCGGTGCAGCCCAGCGTGTTCGACATCTTTGCCACCGGCGCCTTCATCGAGGACCTGGCTGCCAACAAGCATGCGGACAAGAGCAAGATCGCCCTGGTCGGCATGCGGGTCGACGCGCGCACGATTGCAGCCGAGCAGCTGCATGCCTTCATCGACTCGACCGGATTGCCGGTGTTGTCCTACCTGCGCGACACGCAGAACTATGTGCATCTGGCCGCACATGGCCTGACCCTGTTCGATGTCGCGCCGTCGACCCGGTTCGAGAAGGATCTGGAGCAGTGGAAGCCGATCTGCGACTGGCTCGATGCCTGATGTTGTCATTCACGCTGGCGCCTCGCACGCGTCCCCACCATGAGAATATTTGAAACCTTGTCCGATCTGGCCGCCTGCGTCGGCCAGGAGGTGGCGGTCAGCGACTGGGTCACCGTCACCCAGCAGCAGATCAACCAGTTTGCCGACGCCACCGGGGATCACCAGTGGATTCACGTTGACGTGGACAAGGCGAAGGCCGGGCCGTTTGGCGCGCCGATCGCCCATGGTTTCCTGACTTTGTCGATGTTGCCGCTGTTCTTCGAGTCGGCGCTGGTCGTCACCGACTCGCGCATGGGCGTCAATTACGGCCTGAACAAGGTGCGGTTCTTGGCACCGGTGCCGGTGGACAGCCGGCTGCGCGCCCGCATGACGCTGGTCTCGAGCGATCCGATCGACAACCAGGGCCAGCAACTGGTCTGGGATGTGGTGGTCGAACGCGAGGGCTCGGCCAAGCCGGTCTGCGTGGCGCAGTCGGTGGTGCGCCTTTATCCCTGAACGCGGCCGATATGCGCCGGCGGGTCGGCCTCAGGTGCCGGCGAAGCCATTCTGGCGCCAGGCCTCGAACACTGTCACCGCCACCGCATTGGACAGGTTCAGGCTGCGTTGACCCGGGCGCATCGGCAGGCGCAGGCACTGCGGCACCGGAAAACTGTCGCGCAGCGCGTCCGGCAAGCCGCGGGTTTCCGAGCCGAACACCAGCCAGTCGCCTGGCACGAACGCCTGGTCGTAGGGGCTCGCCGTGCCGCGTGTGCTGAGCGCGAACAGCCGTGCCGGGTCGGGTTTTTCCTGGTCCAGCAGCGCCTGCCAGCTGGCATGGCGGCGCAGTGGCGCCCACTCGTGGTAATCGAGACCGGCGCGGCGCAATTGCCGGTCGTCGAGCGAAAAACCCAGCGGTTCGACCAGGTGCAGCTGGCAGCCGGTGTTGGCGGCCAGGCGGATCACATTGCCGGTGTTGGGCGGGATTTCGGGTTCGACCAGGACGATATGGAACATGGCGCCGATTGTCTCCGCTCAGCCACCGACACTGCCGGCACGCTCCGCCCGTGCCAGCACGATGCCGGTGATATGGCGGGCGCCGGCCTGGCGCAACACCGTGGCGGCACTGAACATCGAGGCGCCGCTGGTCATCACGTCGTCGACCAACACCACCCGTGCGCCGGCCAGTTTGGCATGGCGCAGGGGCTCGACCGCAAAGGCGTCGCGCATATTGCGCAGGCGTTGGGCCCGGTCGAGTGCACTTTGCGGCGGGTTGTCACGGATTCGCAACAGCAACTGCTGCGCCAGCTTGTCGGGTGCCAGCTGGCGGGCCAGTTCGAGCGCCTGGTTGAACCCGCGCGCACGCAGCCGCTGTGCCGACAAGGGCATGGGCACGACCCATAGCGCCTGCTCCAGCGCCGGCTCGACCCAGGGTGTGCTGCGCAGCAGCAGCGCGAAGCTGCGTGCCCATGCCGGATCGGAGCGAAACTTGAATTGCACGATCAGCTCGGACCAGGGGAAGGTGTAGGGTACGGCAGCCACGCAGGCGTCGAGTGGTGGCGGCTGGCGGATACAGGCGCCGCATCGGGGCGCGGCCTCGGGTAGTGCGATCGCGCAGCTGGCGCAGCGGTGCCGGGGTTGGCCGAAGCGCGCGATGCAGGCCTCGCAAACCGGAGCGCTCGGCCAGCGACGGCAGACTGCGCATTGACCGGGAATCCGGTCGGATATGCTCTGGCACAGGGCGCGAAACATCGGGCCAATATATGCTGCGCCCGATCCATGTCTGCCGAACTTCCTCCCACAATTGACCCACGCGCCGCCGCGCGCTGGGCATGCCATTCGCATCCGGACGCCCCCTGGCTGCATGAGGAAGTCGGTCGGCGCATGCAGGAGCGGCTGCAGTGGATCCGCATGCAGCCGCGCAACTGGGTCGACTGGGAGCCGCTGGCCGGCGGACTGCAGGCGCATGCCGCCGTCGCCCAGGCGTATCCCGACGCCCAGTCCTGGGTGGTGGAGCCGACCGGTGCGCGGCAGCAACGGGTTCAGCAGCGGCTGCACACCCCCTGGTGGCAGGCGGCGCGCTGGCGCAAACCGGCGCCGCAGTTCGCGATGCCGCCCGATGGTGGCGCCGACATGGTCTGGGCGAACATGGCGCTGCATATGGCCGCCGACCCTGCCGCCTTGTTGCGCCGATGGGGCCGGTTGCTGGCCACCGACGGATTCCTGATGTTTTCCTGCCTCGGGCCGGACACCTTGATCGAGTTGCGCGAGTTGTACCGCGCATTGGGCTGGCCGGCGCCGGCACACGAGTTCACCGACATGCATGACTGGGGCGACATGCTGGTGCAGGCCGGTTTCGCCGAACCGGTGATGGACATGGAGCGCCTGACCCTGACCTTCGCATCCCCCGAACGCCTGCTGGCCGAGTTGCGCGGGCTGGGGCGCAATCTGCATCGACAACGCTTCGCCGGCCTGCGCGGGCGTGCCTGGCAGGCTCGGCTGCTACAGGAAATGGCCGCTCGCCAGGCGGCGCAAGCCGACGGTCAACCGCTGGCACTGACCTTCGAGGTGATTTACGGCCATGCGCTCAAGCCGCAACCCCGTATTGCGGTGCAGCCGCAAACCGTGTTGTCGCTCGATGAAATGCGCCAGGCATTGCACCAGGGGCGACGCGATGTGCCGGCCAAACCCTGAAGCCCGCGAGCCCGTCCCGGCCGGGCAGTCGGGTTGGGTCGGTCGGCTACAATTCCGGGTTGTTGGATGGGTATTTTCCCGTTGGATTGACCATGGCGCGCCGGGCCGGTGCGTCCGATGAGGTGGCAAGACACGTGATGAATCCGGTTTTTCGCTTCGCGACAGTGCAAGGGCAGAACTTCCAGTGGTTCTTGCGGCGCAACTGTTCGGTCACGCCGCGCCAGTTGGGATATATCTATCTGTCCTTGTGTGTGGTGTCGCTGGGCCTGGGCGTGGTGTTCTGGTTGCAGGGTGCCACGCTGATCCTGCCGATAGCCTGGCTGGAGTTGATGGTGGTGGGCGCCGCGTTCCTGGTGTATGCGCGCCATGCCACCGACGGTGAAACCATCCGTCTGTCGGATGGACAGTTGGTGATCGAGCAGGAATCCGCAGGCAAGCTGAGCCGCTGCGAATTCCGGCGTGAATGGGTGAGGGTGGAGCCTGCTGCGGCCGACAGTTCGCTGATTGCGCTGTCGGGTCAGGGCAGGACAGTGCATGTGGGGCGTTTTGTGCGGCCTGAATTGCGGCCATTGCTGGCGCGCGAGATCAGGATGGCATTACGCGGGGCGTGAAGGCCGGTGACACCGTCGGGGGCGGATGCCCGCTTAATTGAGGCAATTTGAAGTGATCATGATGAAGAGCATTCAGGGCAAACTGGCTTCTGTGTTGACAACGGCGCTCGCCTGGCTGGCTAGCACGGCCTTCACGATTGCCCATGCGGTGAGCGATCTGCCGGGCGGCCCGGCCGTCAATCAGTTGAATCTGCATCCGCCTGTGACGCGTATCGCCGCCGAGCAGGCCTGGCTGCACTGGTTCATGCTGATCGTCTGTACCGTGATCTTCGTGGCGGTGTTCGCCGTCATGTTCTATTCGATCTGGAAGCACCGCAAGTCGGTCGGCCACAAGGCGGCGACCTTCCATGAGTCGGTCACGGTCGAGATCATCTGGACCATCATCCCATTCATCATCGTGATCCTGATGGCCTTGCCGGCCACCAAGGTCATCGTCGCGATGAAGGACACCACCAATGCCGATCTGACGATCAAGGCTACCGGCATGCAGTGGAAGTGGGGTTACGACTACATCAACGGCGAAGGCGAAGGCATTGCCTTCCTGTCGGCGCTCGATCTCAAGCACCGCGCGATGTCGGATGCCGGCGGCCCCAAGGCCGGCGAGATCGTCAACGACTACCTGCTCAAGGTCGACAACCCGCTGGTGGTGCCGGTCGACAAGAAGGTGCGCATCATCACGACGGCGAACGACGTGATCCATGCCTTCATGGTGCCGTCCTTCGGCATCAAGCAGGACGCAATCCCCGGTTTCGTGCGCGACACCTGGTTCCGTGCCGAGAAGATCGGTGACTTCTATGGCCAGTGCGCCGAGTTGTGCGGCAAGGAGCATGCCTACATGCCGATCCACGTGAAAGTGGTTTCCGCGCAGGACTACTCCGCCTGGGTCGACGGCGAGATGAAGAAGATGGCGGCCAAGGCGGATGATCCTTCGCGTGTCTGGACGCTCGACGAGATCGTGGCCCGCGGAGAGAAGGTCTACGCCGCCAACTGCCAGGCCTGCCACCAGGCCAACGGCAAGGGTGCCGGCCCGATCAAGGCGCTCGATGGTGCTGCGGTGGTGCTCGATGCCGACAAGTCCAAGACGATCGACATCCTGCTCAATGGTCAGAACAACGGTGCGATGCCGGCCTGGAAACAGCTCAGCGACACCGATATCGCAGCCGTGATTTCGTACACCAAGAATCACTGGTCGAACAAGACCGGTCAGATCGTGCAGCCGGCCGAGGTCCAGAGCGCGCGCAAGTGAGCGCCGCAGCCACGGACACCTGGAATATTGAATTGACGAGGAAATCAGCATGAGTGCAGTACTGGACCACCCCCACGGCCACGATGAGCATCACGACCACCATGCGCCGACCGGCTGGCGGCGCTGGGTGTACGCGACCAACCACAAGGACATCGGTACCTTGTACCTGTTGTTCTCGTTCACGATGTTGATGGTCGGCGGGGTATTGGCCCTGCTGATCCGTACCGAGTTGTTCCAGCCCGGCCTGCAACTGGTGAACCCGGAGCTGTTCAACCAGCTCACCACCATGCACGGCATCATCATGGTGTTCGGCGCCATCATGCCGGGCTTCGTGGGCTTTGCGAACTGGATGATTCCGCTGCAGATCGGTGCGTCCGACATGGCGTTCGCACGGATGAACAACTTCAGCTTCTGGCTGCTGATTCCCGCCGGCCTGATGGTCGTCGGTTCGTTCTTCATGCCCGGTGGTGCCCCCGCCGCCGGCTGGACGCTGTATGCGCCGCTGACCTTGCAGATGGGTCCGAGCATGGACCTCGCCATCTTCGCGCTGCACATCCTGGGCGCCAGCTCGATCATGGGTTCGATCAACATCATCGTGACCATCCTGAACATGCGCGCGCCCGGCATGACGCTGATGAAGATGCCGATGTTCGCCTGGACCTGGCTGATCACCGCCTACCTGCTGATCGCCGTGATGCCGGTACTCGCCGGCGCGATCACGATGACGCTGACCGACCGCCATTTCGGCACCGCGTTCTTCAACCCGGGCGGCGGCGGCGATCCGGTGATGTACCAGCACATCTTCTGGTTCTTCGGCCACCCCGAGGTCTACATCATGATCCTGCCGGCCTTCGGCATCGTCAGCCAGGTCGTGCCCGCCTTCTCCCGCAAGCGCCTGTTCGGCTACGC
>JBFJZP010000140.1:0-6986 GCA_041622095.1 Burkholderiaceae bacterium
CGCTGCTGCCGTACGGGCCCCACCGCGGCGATGCCGCGCATGGCATCAGCCATGAACACGCGGTGACGCGATCGGTGCGCGACTGCGCCGCCATCCTGGACGCCACCGCCGGACCCGACATTGGCGCCCCGTATTTCACGCAGCGGCCATCCGCGCCGTTCCTGGACACGATTTCGCGCAATCCGGGGCCGCTGCGGGTGGCGTTCACGACCACCGATTTCAACGGCCGGGCCGTTGACGCCGAATGCCGCATGGCGGTCGAGCACACCGCCCGCCTGCTCGAAAGCCTGGGGCATGGGGTCGAGCCAGCGGCGCCGTCATTCGACCACGACACCTTGTTCGACGCGGTGATGACACTGATGCTGACCGGGCTGGCGGCCAACGTGGGCGCACGCGAGGCGCAACTCGGTCGTGCCGCCCGGCCGGACGAACTCGAACCGGTGACCCATGCCGCGGTTGCGCGCGGGCGCTCGGTCAGCGGCATCGAATATGCGTCGCGGTTCGCGCTGATCAACCGGGAGGTACGCCGGATCGGCCAGTTCTTCGAGCAGTACGACATCTTGCTGACACCGACGATGATGGCGCCGCCGCCGCGGCTCGGCCTGATGTCCACCGACACCGACGACCTGGACGGGTATATCCGGCGCACCTTCGGTTTTGCGCCATTCACCACCAGTTTCAATGCCACCGGGCAGCCGGCGATCAGCCTGCCACTGCACTGGAGTGCCGACGGCTTGCCGGTCGGCGTGCAACTGGTGGGGCGTTTCGGCGCCGACGACCGCCTGCTGGCGCTGGCCGCCCAGCTCGAGCGCGCCGCTCCCTGGTTCGACCGCACCGCGCCGCTTTGATCATGTCGCGGCCGTTGGTGCAATCCACCGGCAAAATGGCACCGCGGATCGCCGGACGAATCGGTGCACGGGATGCGGCCGGCCGAAAGCTGCCATACTGCCTGCCGTTTTGGGGGAAGTCGGGAATATGTTGAAGTTCACTTGTTGCGATGCGGTCGGTCAGTTTTCCGGACGGGTGCAGGCGCAGGTCTTGCGCGGCATCCGGCGCGGCTACGAAAAGGAATGCCTGCGCATCGACACCGACGGCAAACTGGCGCAGACACCCCACCCGCGGGCGCTGGGCTCCAAGCTCACCCATCCCTGGATCACCACCGACTACTCCGAAGCCTTGCTGGAGTTCATCACGCCACCGAGCCGCGACCTGGACGAACCGCTGGACTTCCTGCGCGACATCCACCGCTACACCGCCGCGGCACTGGGCGAGGAAACCATGTGGGCCAGCTCGATGCCATGTGTGATCGGCGACGACAGCATGATTCCGCTGGCCGACTATGGCAGCTCGAATTCCGCCCGCATGAAATACGTCTACCGCGAAGGCCTGGGCCTGCGTTACGGCCGCCACATGCAGACGATCGCCGGCGTGCACTTCAACTGGTCGCTGCCGGAGGAATTCTGGACCGCGCTGTACGACTGCTGCGATGCCGATGGAACGCCGCAGGACTTCATCAGCACGCGCTACTTCGGGCTGATCCGCAATTTCCTGCGCTACGGCTGGTTGATCCCCTACCTGTTCGGCGCCTCGCCGGCGGTGTGCGAGTCGTTCCTGCAGGGTCGCAAGTCCGACCTGCAACTGCTGGTGCCCGGCACCTTGTACGGCCCCCATGCCACCAGCCTGCGCATGAGCGACCTGGGCTACCAGAACAGCGCCCAGGCCAATCTGAACGTGAACTTCAACTCGCTGGCGGAATACACCGACGCGCTGGAAACGGCGATCCGCACGCCGGACCCGTATTACGAACAGCTCGGCGTCAAGGACGGGACGCACTGGAAGCAGCTCAACGCCAACCTGCTGCAAATCGAGAACGAGTTCTATGCGTCGATGCGGCCCAAACGCGTCGGACGCGAGCGACCGGCCAAGGGCCTGCGCCAACATGGCGTCGAATACATCGAGATGCGCCTGTTCGACCTCAATCCGATGGTCGACATCGGCATCACCCCCGAACAAGGCTGCTTTGCCGACGTGCTGATGCTGATGTGCCTGTTCCGCGACAGCCCGCCGATCAGCGCGCGTGAACAAGGCGAGAACGACGAGAACAAGCGGCGCATCGTCACGCGCGGTCGCCAGAGCGACCTGCACCTGCTGGTGCACAACCAGGAGCAGCCGTTCCGGCCGATGGCGCATGAGTTGTTCGACGACATGGCGCCGTTTGCCGAGATGCTCGACACCGCCTATGGCGGCACACGCCACAGCAACGCGCTGAACCTGCTGCGCAAACGTATCGACGACCCGGACCTGTCACCATCGGCACAGGTGCTCGAGGCGGCGCGCGCGCACGGCGGCTTCTTCAAGTATGCGATGTTCGCCTCGGAGCACCACAAGCAGTCCTTGCTGGCACAACCGCTGGATGCCGCCACCCGCGAACGTTTCGAGGTCAGCGTGCGCGACTCGCTGACGCAGCAAGCCCGCATCGAGGCAGAAGACACGGGCAGTTTCGAGGACTACGTGGCGCGTTATTACGCCTGACGCAGTTTCCGGCGGTCGCTCCTTGTCAGCGCAAGTCCGCCAGCACGGCCAGCACCGGCTGCAATACGCCGGCGCCCAGGCAACGTGATCGTTCGCCGCTCCATCCGGTCACGGCGTCGGGCAGATCGGCGTTGTCCTTGAACGGCATCTCGATCGTGAACGCCAGGCAGCCGAAAGCCTGGGCAACCCAGTTGGTGCCCACCGTCGGGTTGGCCTGGGTGGCCCGGCTCGGGCCATAGTTGACGCGGTCCTGGAAGTCCGGGCTGCTCGCGATCCAGGCGGACTTGAAGGCATCCTGCAGCTGCTGCAGCCGCGGCGTGAAATCGCGGATACCTTCGGCGCCGGCAACAAAGTTGTAGGGCAGGCCCTCGTCACCGTGGGCATCCAGGAACAGGTCGACGCCGGTACGCTGCATGCATTCGCGCACCAGGAAAACTTCGGGTGAACGCGCCATGGCCGGCTCCAGCCATTCGCGGTTCAGATTGGCACCGGCACCATTGGTGCGCAGGTTGCCGCGCACGCTGCCATCCGGATTCATGTTGGGCACGACATGAAAGACGCAACGCGACAGCAGGACCCGGGACACCGGGTCGCTGCTGTCGAGCAGGCGTTCGAGCAATCCCTCGACGAACCACTCGGCCATGGTCTCGCCCGGGTGCTGGCGCGCGATCAGCCATATCTGGCGCCGGTCGGCAGCGGGCACCGGGCTGCCCGCGTCGGTGATATGCAACACGTCGATGTCGCGGCCGTCCAGCGTCGCACCCAGGCGTTCGAGCGTCACATGCTCCGACGCCGCCGCGGAACCGATCAGGTCCAGGTGCCGCTCCCATGAATAGGGTTCGAAATAGGCAAGGTAGACGCTGTTCGTGTCCGGCGTGAACTGCACCGTCATCACCTGGCCATCGAAGGACGTCGGCACACGGAACCAGTGCTGGCGGTCATGGCTGGCGAGCGCCTGGTAGCCGTCCCAGCCCTTCGGATAGGCACAGGCACCGGCATTGGTGAAACGCAGGCACACCGGCACGCCGGCCGCACCCTGCAGCCGGAAGTGGAACCACTGCGCGAACTCCGCCGCATTGTCGGCAGGTACCCGCAGCTCGATGTCCGCCGGGTCGTCGGCGCGCACCACCTCGATTGCACCGGCGTCGAACTGGCTGGATATCGTGATCGAATGTCTCACCGGGAGTCCTCGGGTTGGTAGAGCGCACGCAGCTCGCGCTTGAGAATCTTGCCGATGGCACTGCGTGGCAGTTCGTCGCACAGGCGCAGGTCGCCCAGTCGCTGGGTCTTGCCCAACTGCGCATTGGTCCATTGCAGCAGGTCGCCAGCCACCACCGGAGCGCCTTCGCGCAACACGACGAAGGCCACCGGGGTCTCGCCCCAGCGCTCGGACGGAACACCGACGACCGCCACATCGGCCACCAACGGATGTGCCCGCACCACCGCCTCGAGATCGCTCGGGTAGACGTTGAATCCACCGGATATCACCATGTCCTTCTTGCGGTCGAACAGGATCAGGAAGCCGTCGTCGTCGAAGCGGCCGATGTCGCCGGTACGGATGAATCGTTTACCGTGCGGATCGAACCACTCGGCCTCGCGGGTCTTCTCGGGCTGGCCGTGATACCCCTGCATCATGCCGGCCGAATGCCCCACCACTTCGCCGGACTGCCCCGGGGCGACCTCGACCCCGTTATCGTCGATCAGCCGGATGTCATGTCCATGCGCCGGCTGCCCTACCGTGTGCAGCTTGTCGGGATGCTTGTGCGCCTCCAGGATGCAGGCACCGCCGCCTTCGGTCATGCCATAGAACTCGACCAGCCCACCCGGCCAGCGTTGCAACACGTCGGCCTTCAGCAATGCATGAAACGGCGCACTGGTGCTGAATTTCATCTGGAAGTTCGACAGGTCGAACCGCGCAAACTGCGGATGGGCCATCAGGCGCTGGTATTGCACCGGCACCAGCATCGCATGGGTGGCACGATGTGCCTGCGCCAGTTCCAGGAAACCCAGTGCATCGAATTTCGGCATCAACACCGCGGTGGCGCCGAAGGCGATGGTCGGAGCGAACACCACCAGCGTGGTGTTCGAATACAGCGGCGTCGACACGATCGTGGTGGTGCCGGGGCCGTAGCCGTAGGCCGCGCCGCGCATGACATGGGTCCAGCGCATGCGGTGCGACTGCACGATGCCCTTGGGCTCGCCGGTGGTGCCGGACGAGTAGATGATGTTGAATGCGGACTCCGGCGCAATCGCAACTTCCTGCGGCTGCCTGCCCGGCGCGCCCAGCCAGGCCTGCAGCCGCGCCGGCGCGTCGGCGATCGCGCCGGTGATCGGCATCCGGAGCGGGTCATCCGCCGACTGCGGGCCGAGCGCGGCGGCGCCGGCCGCATCGGCAAACACGATGCGGGCCTGCGCATCACGCACCATCCGCTGCAGGCTGTTGGCGCCCGCACCCGGCGCCAGCGGCGCAACCGCGACGCCGGCGCGTAAGGCGCCCAGGAACAGCGCCACGTACAACGTCGACATCGTCGCGCAGATCGCAATCGTGTCGCCCGGGCCCAGGGCGTCTTGCTGCAGGCCGACCGCCACCCGGTCCATCAGCGCATCGAGCCCGGCATAGTCCAGCACCTGGCCACCGTCGACCAGGGCCGGTTGCCGCGGCATCTGCTGCGCATGGCGGCGGACGCATTGCGGCACGGTATCGAAGTCGTCGGCGGCCGGAGCACTCATCCGCGTCCCCAGGCGCCGGCGGCCGAGCGCCAGAACGTCGCCATCGCATCGCCGTCCATCGCATGCCGCTGCTCGGTCACCTCGCGTACCCTCCGGCCCAGGATCGCGTCCGCGTCCCAACCGTAGTGGACCGCGTACGACCGATTGGCAAATCGGCAGCGCAGGGCCGCCATCTCGCAATACGCCAGCAGCGGCGACGCCGCATCGGCGATCATGCGCAACAGGGACAGGTCGGCAAAAGAAGCGGGCAGGGTTGCCGACTGGGGTTCTAGGGAGGCTTGCATCAGGAAATAAGGTCAGGCAAGACGAGGGCCCTGACAGCGTTCGAGCATAACCGGGCCGGCAGCATGCACCGCTGACGCAGGTGCAACTATTTGGCACAGAACCGGGCAACATCCCTGCACCGGGGTGGCAAAGCACTTTCGGAGACAATCGGCGTCCAGCGCTTGCCGCCTTGCCGGCCCGGGCGCCCATGCCCCTGCCGGCCCCGCCTGCCCCGCAGCTCCACAGACCTTTTTTCCAGGAACCCTGACATGACCTACCCGAACGTACAACTGCTGATCAACAACGAATGGCGCGCCGCGCGTGGCGAAGCGACGATCGACGTCCACAATCCGGCAGACGGCAAGGTCATTGGCACCGTGGCCAAGGCCTCGATCGCCGACCTGGACGACGCCCTGGCGGCCACCGCCAAAGGCTTCGAAATCTGGCGCAATACGCCGGCGTTCGAACGCGGCCGCCTGATGCGCGCCGCTGCCGCACTGCTGCGTGAACGCAGCGGCGACATTGCGCGCATGATGACCCTGGAACAGGGCAAGCCGCTGGCCGAAGCCAAGGTCGAGGTCGCATCGGCCAGCGACATCATCGAATACTTCGCGGAAGAGGGCAAACGCGTCTACGGTCGCCTGGTCCCTCCGCGCGCGATGAATGTGCAGCAGATGGTGCTCAAGGAGCCGGTCGGCCCGATCGCCGCTTTCACACCGTGGAACTTCCCGATCAACCAGGTGGTGCGCAAGATGGGCGCAGCCTTGGCCTCAGGCTGCTCGATCATCGTCAAGGCGGCCGAAGAGACGCCCGCCTCCCCGGCCGAACTGATCCGGGCCTTCGTCGACGCAGGCATCCCGGCCGGTGTCGTCGGCCTGGTTTATGGCGATCCGGCCGAGATCAGCGGCTACCTGATTCCGCACCCGGTGATCCGCAAGATCACCTTCACCGGCTCCACGCCGGTGGGCAAGCAACTGGCGGCACTGGCCGGCCAGCACATGAAACGCGCGACGATGGAGCTCGGCGGCCACGCGCCGGTGATCGTCGCCAAGGACGCCAATATTGCACACGCGATCAAGATGATCTCCGGCGCCAAGTTCCGCAATGCCGGCCAGGTCTGCATCTCGCCGACGCGTTTCCTGGTCGAGGAAGACGTGCGCGAGGAATTCGTCGCCGGGTTCGTCAAGTACATCACCGGCCTGAAGGTCGGCAACGGCCTGACCGACGGTACCCAGATGGGCCCGCTGGCCAACCCGCGGCGCGTGACCGCGATGGCCGAACTGACCGCCGACGCGGTCAAGCGCGGCGCGACCGTAGCCGCCGGTGGTGAGCGCATCGGCAGCGAAGGCAACTTCTTCGCGCCGACCCTGCTGCTCGACGCGCCGCTGGACAGCGCGGTATTCAACAGCGAGCCGTTCGGCCCGATGGCCGCGGTACGCAGTGTCAAGAACATCGAAGAG
>JBFJZP010000141.1:0-6951 GCA_041622095.1 Burkholderiaceae bacterium
CCATCCCAGGTGGCTTCGAGCCGCGCCAGGATGGCGGCGTCGAGCACGCCGTCGGCCAGTGCCTCCCAGGTCTTGACCTCGGCCCGCTCGCGCCCGTTGCCCGGTATCAGCTTGCCGACCGGCGACAGGTTCTCGAGGTATTCGACGATGACCCGCGAGTCGAACAAGGCTTCTGCGCCCTCCATGACCAGGCATGGCACCTTGCCCAGCGGGTTCGATTCGCTGATCCGGGTATCGCCGGCCCAGACGTTCTCGGTCACGTACTGGTAGTCGAGCTTCTTTTCCGCCATGGTGATGCGCACCTTGCGGACATAGGGGCTGGAGTTGGATCCGATGAGTTTCATGGCAGGGCTGGTCCGGTTGTGTCAAGCATTCTAGCCAGCGCACCCGCTGCGCGGCGCCGGCGCTGTGATGCATGGGTGCCACCTACAATCCCGGGATGAGCTTCTCCACCGTTTCCGCCCTGTCCCCACTGGATGGCCGCTACGCGGCCAAACTCGCCCCGCTGCGGCCGCTGATGAGCGAACTCGGCTACATGCGCCGGCGGGTGCAGGTCGAAGTCGCCTGGTTCGTCAACCTGAGCGACGCCGGTTTCACCGAGTTCAAGCCGCTGAGCACTGGAGCACGTGCTTACTTGCTCAAGCTGGTCAAGAATTTCAGCGAAACCGATGCACTGGCGATCAAGGAAATCGAGAAGACCACCAACCATGACGTGAAAGCGGTCGAATACTGGCTCAAGGGCAAGTTCGATTCGCGTCCCGAGCTGCAACGCGCCGGCGAATTCGTGCACTTTGCCTGCACCAGCGAAGACATCAACAACACCAGCCATGCGCTGCAGCTGCGCGCCGCACGCGACGTGGTCTTGCTGCCGGCGCTCGACCGGTTGCTGCTCAAGCTGCGCGAGATGGCACTGGCTTATGCCGATGTGCCGATGCTCAGCCGTACCCACGGCCAGACCGCCAGCCCGACCACCGTCGGCAAGGAGATCGCCAACGTCGTGATGCGCCTGCAGACGGCTAGCGACCGGATCTCGTCGGTGAAGATCCTGGCCAAGATGAACGGCGCGGTCGGCAACTACAACGCCCACCTGTCGGCCTGGCCGGACTTCGACTGGGAAGCCTTTGCGAGGCGCGTGGTCGAGACGCCGGAACCTACTGGCGAGAGTGGTGGCCAGGAGCCCTGGGGCCTGGGCCTGACTTTCCAGCCCTTCAGCATCCAGATCGAGCCGCATGACTACATGGCCGAGATGTTCGATGCGATAGCGCGCACCAACACCATCCTGATCGACTGGGCGCGCGACGTCTGGGGTTATGTCAGCCTGGGTTATTTCAAGCAGAAGTTGCGCAAGGGCGAAGTCGGCTCGAGCACGATGCCGCACAAGGTCAATCCGATCGACTTCGAGAACGCCGAGGGCAACCTGGGCCTGGCCAATGCATTGCTGCGCCATCTGAGCGAGAAGTTGCCGATCAGCCGCTGGCAGCGCGACCTGACCGACTCCACCGTGTTGCGCAACATGGGCGTGGCGGTCGGTTATGCCTTGCTGGCCTACGAGTCGCTGGCCACCGGCCTGGGCAAACTCGAACTGAATGCGCCGGCGATCGCCGCCGACCTGGACGCCTCCTGGGAGGTGCTGGCCGAACCGATACAGACCGTGATGCGCCGCCATGGCCTGCCCGAACCCTACGAGCAGCTCAAGACCTTCACCCGGGGCGCGCCGATGACGCGCGAGCTGATGCAGGGCTTCATTGCGGCGCTGGCGATACCGCAGGCCGACAAGGACCGCCTGCTGGCCATGACACCGGCCAGTTACACCGGCATGGCAGCGGAGCTGGCGCGTCGCGTCTGAACCCACGGCATGGCCCTCAAATCCACGGTCTTTCGGGTCCACCTGCAGATCGCCGACATCGACAACAGCTACTACGCCGACCACACGCTGACGCTGGCGCGCCATCCGAGCGAGACCGACGAACGCATGATGGTGCGCCTGGTCGCGCTGGCATTGCAGGCGCACAAGCTGCAATCGGTGTGCAAGGGCGACGCGACGCTGGCCTTCGGCGCCGGTTTGTCCGACCCGGATGAACCCGATGTCTGGCTGCGCGATTTCACCGGCCAGACCCGGCTCTGGATCGAGGTCGGCCAACCGGAGGACAAACCCCTGATCAAGGCCTGCGGCAAGGCCGACGAAGTGGTTCTGTATTGCTTCAGCCATGCGGCGGAGGTCTGGTGGCGCGGCATCGAGAACAAACTCTCGCGCCCGCGCAACCTGAGTGTCTACCGCCTGCCAACCGTGCAGTCGCAGGCACTGCAGGCGCTGGCCCAGCGCAGCATGCAGTTGCAGGCCACGATCCAGGAAGGTGCGTTGACGCTGGGCGACAACCAGAACAGCGTCACGCTCGAGCCGCTGCGCTGGAAATAATCAAGGGATCAAGCCTGGCGCCACTCGGCCGCCCGCTCCGCATACCGGTTGAAACGCCAGGCCGTGCCCTCCAGGCTGATACGCCGCCAGGTCGCGCGTTTCTCGGCCGGGCGCATGTCGGTCCAGTGCTGTACCTCCTCGAAGCTGCGCCCGCAACCCTTGCACATTGCGTCGCCCTGGCTGGTCGAGCAGATCGCGATACATGGCGTGTCGGGCGTCGTGTCGTACCAGGCCATCCAGGCGGCCAGCGCCTTCGCCGGGAAGCTGAACTCATCGGCCAGCGTCTCACGATGGAACACCATCAGTGCATAGACTTCGGCCAGCGCGCGCACCTCGTTCGACAAGGTGACGCCGTCCACCGAAGGCTTCTTCTCGCGCCAGTAGTTGATGGCCGACTCGATGTCGGTGATGTGGATGCCGGTCATGGGAATGTTTTGCAAGCCCCGGATCTTGCCACGCCAGGACAAGACCTGGCGACATGCAGGCAATGGTATGCTGACGCCGCATGAAACTGATTGCCCGTTGGTTGTTGAGCGCGTGTGCCTTGCTGGTGGTGACCGGCGTCTATGGCGGCGTCGCGATCTCGAGTTTCGGCAGCGCGATGATTGCCGCGCTGGTGATCGGCCTGTTCAATGCGGTATTGCGGCCGATCCTGGTCGTATTGACCTTGCCGGTCACCGTGGTCACGCTGGGCCTGTTCCTGTTCGTCATCAATGCGCTGATGTTCTGGGCCGCCTCCGGCCTGCTCGACGGCTTCGCGGTCAACGGCTTCGGCGCCGCGCTGATCGGCTCGTTGATCTACTCGGTGCTCGGCCTCCTGATCGCGTCAGCGCTCGAGGGCCTGTTCCCGGAGAAGTGACTGCACCTGGCGGGCCCGGGTGTCGATGATCGACGCCTCGATATGGTCGACGACGCCGCCGCCGGCCGCATCACGCACCAAGGCCTGCGCCGCCTTGAAGCGGTCCATCGCCGCGGCGTAATCCATCAGTGCCACCTGGGCTTCGGCCTCGGCCCGGATGCCGCGCAAAACCTGTCCCTGCGCCATGTTGGCGCGTCCCAGCATCTGCCAGGCGCCGGCGTCCTTCGGATGGGCCACCGCCCAGGTCTGCAACGCGGCAGATGCCTGGGCCGCCTTGCCCTGGCGCATCCACACCTGGGCCATCAGCAGCAGTTCGGCGCGGCCGTTCGGCGTGATTTCCGGTGCCGGCCGGCCGGAGGCCAGCGCCAGCTCGATCTCGAGCAAACGGGTCAGGCGCTGTGCACCGGCGTCGTCCCGGGTCAATTGGCCAAGCCGGGACAACCAGGGCGCGATCCGGTCGAATTCGCGCATCTGGGCCGACGCCAGCGCGGCCGCATAGTAGATGCCGGCCTGCGCCACCGCCGTCTGTTCGGCCAGCCGGGGTGCCTGGGCTTGCGCCACCATCGCGCGCAATGCGTCGATCGTCATGTAGTTCGACAAGACCCGGGCCCGGGCGCTGATCAGCGCATGGTCCAGCTTCATCGGCGGCTGATCGCCGGTCGCCCCCAATGGCAGCCGGCCGCGGACGTCGGCGATGCGTTCGGAGGTCAGCGGATGGCTGCGCAGGTAGGGGAACGCGCCGTTGTCGTTGAGCCGGGAGGCCGCCTGCAACTTGTCGAACATCGACGCGAAACCCTCCGGCGCGAAACCGGCATCCGCCATGACGCCGAATCCGACGCGGTCCGCCTCGCGCTCCATGTCGCGCGAGAAATTCAGCTGGTTCTGCATCGCCACCGCCTGGCCACCGGTGAACAAGGCACCGGCGGCATCCGGGTTCTTGCTGGCCGCCAGTGCACCCAGGATCATCGCCCCGATGACCCAGGGAGTCTGCGCGTTCTGCCTGGTGGTCAGGCGCGAGATATGGCGCTGGGTGACGTGGCTGAGTTCATGCGCCAGTACCGAGGCCAGTTCGTCGCGGCTGCTCACCACCGAGACCAGGCCCAGGTGCAGACCCAGATAACCGCCGGGCAGGGCAAACGCATTGACGCTGCGGTCGCGGCCCATCATGACCTGCCAGGCAAAACGTTGCTGCAGCTCGTCCGACATCTCGCCCCGGCTGCGGGCGGCACCCAGCAGCGGCTGCCAGATACCGTCCACGTATTCGGCCAGCACCGGATCGTCGATATAGTCCGGGTCGCGGTAGATTTCGCGCGCGATCCGGTCTCCGAGGCGGCGTTCGGCGCTGGCTGTGAGTTCGCTGTTGTCGCCCATGCCCGGCAA
Organism: Burkholderiaceae bacterium; assembly: GCA_041622095.1. Classification (GTDB taxonomy): domain Bacteria; phylum Pseudomonadota; class Gammaproteobacteria; order Burkholderiales; family Burkholderiaceae_C; genus CAISIP01. The sequence continues at coordinate 4,656 of JBFJZP010000141.1, forward strand.
CTGGCTGGCAGCGGACCGGCTGGCCGGCAATACCCCGCCGGAGGTGGTCTGGGCCGATACCGGCGAACAGGCCATGGCGGCCGCGAGCGCGCCGGCGGCCAGGCGCCCCAAAGGGGCGGCAGGAACATTGACTCGAGCGCGATGGCGGGAACGCAATGGCAGATGCATGGTCGTATGATGCAACACCCAGGCAAAAGGTTCGTGCGATGCGGGTATCCAAATGCATCCGCCGAGCCGCTTGTCGATGCGACACCTCTCTTTGGCATGCCAACACGCAATGAATACCCTGACCCATTTTGACGCACAAGGCCAGGCCCACATGGTCGACGTCGCGACCAAGGCCAGCACGCACCGTACCGCCGTCGCCGGCGGCCGTATCGACATGCACGCCGCCACACTGGCCATCATCGAGGCGGGAACCGCCAAGAAGGGCGATGTACTGGGCATTGCCCGTATCGCCGGCATCCAGGCGGCAAAAAAGACCAGCGACCTGATTCCACTGTGCCATCCGCTGGCCCTGACCCGGGTCGCGATCGAGTTCGAGACGGTACAGGCCGACGCCACCCACCCGGCCAACATCATCTGCCGCGCCACGGTGGAGACCGTCGGGCCCACCGGCGTCGAGATGGAAGCACTTGCTGCCGTCCAGATCGCACTGCTGACGATCTACGACATGTGCAAGGCAGTGGACCGCGGCATGACGATGAGCGACATCAAGCTCTTGCAGAAACACGGCGGGCAGTCGGGCAGTTTCATCGCCGGCTGACCACGCGAACGCCGGCGACACCCGCGCCGGCTTCGGCTCACGGATCGATGCCCGGCAGCGGTCCATACCGTTCGCGTTGTACCCAGCGCGCATAGTCGGCAGGGAACGCGTTGCGGTAACGCCGCATGAAGTATGCCGCCTCGTCATGACGGCCCAGTACCAGCGCGCTGTCGATATGTTTCTCGACCACCCGGGCCTCGGGTGAAAAATGCAGCAGCTCGCCGGCCATCCGGTTCACCCGCGCGGCGTTCTCCGGCGTGACGGTGGTCAGCGTCAGCGCGGCAAAACGGACCTGGTTGCGGAACAGCCAGGAATCCTGCAGCTTGCGCATGGTGTCGTCCCGATACGCGCTGGCACGCAGGCTCGGCGCCAGGTAGACCTGGCTGACGCGGTGGTAATCCCAGGCGGCATAGGCCAGCGCTGAGAGCAACAACAACGCGCCGATGCCGACCACGCCGGTTGCGACCCGGCCCACACGCTTGCTCGGTACGCCGACCGGCGGCGCAATCGCATCTGCGCCGGGCATGCGCGAGCGGGTGCGCCACAGGATCCAGATCGCGAACAAGGTGGTGACCTGGAACGGCCCGTACCAGAGCGGGTACTCCAGCATGCTGTGCAGCGCGATCATCGCCAGCACCGCCCAGGCCATCTGGCGGTCGGCATCGGTTTCGCGCCAGGGCCTGGCACGCAGCACCAGCCAGCCGATCAGGCCACACATGGCGACGGCGATCGGCACACCCAGTTCCACCGCCAGGTGCAGCGGCAGGTTGTGCGCGTTGTCCAGGATGTCGCAAAAGCGCGCGCCGGGATACAGGGTGATGAAATGCGCATAGTCCAGTTCCCCCCAGCCCCAGCCGAACCACGGTTTCTGCGCAATCAGCTGCAGCACGTTGTGCCACAGGATGATGCGGCTTTCGCAGTTCTGCCCGCCTTCGCCAAAGCGTCCGGCAATCCCGGCCGCAAAGGGGTCCAGCCCCAGCAGCAGCGGCAACACCACAGACGCTGCCGCATAGACCAGCACCGCACCACCCAGGATCGGCCAGGTGGCCGATGCGGCCTGGCGGCGCCACACCAGCGACAAGGCCAGCAAGGCCGCCAACTGCACCAGCGCGGTACGCGAGGCGGTGGCAGCGTTGCCGGCAGCGAGCAACACGGTCACCAGTGCCACCACAAGGAACGAAAGACCCGCCATATGCCGGCCAGCCTGCCGGTTGTTGCCGGGGGCGGGTTCGGCCCGCTGCGCCACGTCGCGCAACTGCCGCGTCCAGGCACTCCAGACCAATACCGCCAGCCCGATATTGAGCAGGCTGCCCAACTGGTTGCGCTGGCGCAGATTGCCGAAGGCATAACCCGGCGTCGTGATATTGACCCAGGGTGCCAGCGCCGCGCTCTTGCCGAGATACTGCTGCAGGCCGATCAGCGCGCTGCACAAGGCCGCTGCGAGCAGGCCCCGCGCCAGCAGGCCGGGCAGGTCGTGGCCCGGCCGCGTGGACAGGTACACCCACAGGAACAAGACGCCGCAAGCCAACG
>JBFJZP010000142.1:0-6920 GCA_041622095.1 Burkholderiaceae bacterium
CGGCCGGCACCGCGCTGGTCGAACAACACGATGCGGTAATACGCCGGATCGAAGAATTGCCGGTGCCGCGGCGCAGTGCCCGAACCCGGTCCGCCATGCAGCAGTACCACCGGCACCCCGTCCGGATTGCCGGATTCCTCCCAGTACAAGGTGTGGATCGCATCGACTTCCAGCATGCCGCTGCGACGCGGTTCGATCGGCGGATAAGGCGTGGGCGGGTGGGTGATCGACATGGTGGACGGGGTGGCTGCCTGAACGCGGACAATAGCGGGTATCGCATTGCGGACGCCCATTTTGACCCAGACCTCCACTGCACGACACTGTTGGCGCATGACCACGACGCCGCCATCGACTTTTTCACCGGCGCCATGCGTCCTGCGCTGCTGGCAGACCAGTCCATCGCAGGCGGCAGGCGCTCGGCGCCGGCCGTGCCGGCCAGCGATGCCGCCCCGCTATCATCGCGCGTCCCCAAGAGATAAAACATGCGACTGATCATTCTCGGAGCCGGACGTGTCGGCGAAAGTGTCGCCGAAAGCCTGGCTTCGGAGCAGAACGACATCACCGTCATCGATCCGGATCCGGATCTGCTGCGCGACCTGGAGGACCGGCTCGACCTGCGCGGCGTTCCGGGTGATGGCGTGCAGCCTTCGGTGCTGCGCCGTGCCGGCGCCGAGGACGCCGATCTGTTCATCGCCTGCGCCTCGCTCGACGAGACCAACCTGGCCGCCTGCAAGGTGGCGCGCAGCGTGTTCGGCATCCAGACCACGATCGCGCGCTTGCGTTCGCCGGAGTTCGAGGAGGGCAACCCGCTGCTCGGCCCGGAAGGTTTCGGCGTCGACCATGTGATCTGCCCGGAAGAGTCGTTGATGCATTACATCAACCAGCTGATTGCCTATCCCGAGGCATTGCAGGTGCTGGATTTCTCGCAGGGGCGGGCGCACCTGATCGCGGTGCGGGCGGCGTCGGGCAGCACGCTGGTCAATCACAGCATCGGCGAATTCAAGGCCTTGTTCCCGGAAGCGCCGATGCGGGTGGTGGCAATCTACCGCCAGGACCGCGAACTGCCGATCGAAGCCAGCACCCAGGTCTGGCCCGGTGACGAGGTGTTCGTGCTGGCCGACAAGAACAAGATCCGGCCGATCCTGCGCGCGATCCACAAGAACGACGAGCCGGTGCGCAGCGTGATGATTGCCGGTGGCGGCAAGGTCGGCATGCGCCTGGCGCGCAGCCTGTCGGGCCAGTGCCAGGTCAAGATCATCGAGTCCAACCGCAAGCGTTGTGAACACCTGGCCGGCGAGTTGCCGGGCGACATCATGGTGCTGCAGGGCGATTCGACCGACGAGGACCTGCTGATCGAGGAGAACGTCGGCAGCATGGACCTGTTCATCGCATTGACCAGCGACGACGAGGACAACATCCTGTCGGCGATGCTGGCCAAGCGGCTGGGCGCGCGCCGTGTCATCTCGCTGATCAACCGGCGCATCTATGCCGAGATGATGCAGGGCAGCGCGATCGACATCGCCTTGTCGCCGGCACAGACGGTGATCGGCGAGTTGCTGGTGCATGTGCGCCGCGGCGACGTCGCCGCGGTGCACAGCCTGCGCCGGGGCGCGGCGGAAGCGATCGAAGGCATTGCGCGCGGCGACAAGCGTACCTCGCGCCTGGTCGGGCACCGCATCGATGCGATCGAGCTGCCATCCGGTGCGCGATTCGGCGCCATCGTGCGCGGCGACGACGCCAATTGCGAGGTGTTGATGCCCTACCACGACCTGGTGATCGCGGAAGGTGACCATGTCATCATCTACGTGCCGAACAAGCGCCAGCTGCGTGCGGTCGAGAAGATGTTCCAGGTCAGCGCCACCTTCTTCTGATCCACGATGTTCGGCCTGCTACCCGTTCTCAACGTGCTGGCCACCGTGCTGGTGGGTTATTCGCTGATGTTCCTGGTGCCGCTCGGATTCGCGCTGGCGCTGGACGACTCGACACTGCGCGGCACCTGGGTCACGGCGATGGCGCTGACGCTCGGTGTCGGGTTGCTGGTGATGCTGCTGACCCGCAGCTACCGGCGCGAACTGTTGCCGCGCGACGGCTTTCTGCTGGTCAACCTGGTCTGGCTGGTGTTGCCGGCGTTCTCGGCAGTCCCGCTGATGCTGTCGATCGACGGCCTGAGCTGGACCGATGCCTATTTCGAGTCGATGAGTGCGCTGACCGCCACCGGTGCAACCGTGTTGTCCGGTCTCGACGACCTGCCGGTTTCGGTGAATGTGTGGCGCTGCTTCCTGCAGCTGATCGGCGGGCTGGGCATCATCCTGCTGGTGGTGGCGGTGTTGCCGCTGCTGGGCGTCGGTGGCGTGCAGTTGTACAAGACCGAGACGCCGGGTCCGATGAAGGATGCGCGGCTGACGCCCCGGATTGCCGAGACCGCGCGGGGTTTGTGGAGCGTGTATTTCGTGTTCTCGCTGGCCTGCATGCTGGCCTACCGCTATGTCGGCATGTCCTGGCCGGATGCGTTCATGCACACCTGCACCACGATGGGCCTGGGCGGCTTCTCGTCGCACGATGCGAGCTTCGGCTACTGGAATTCGCCCCAGGTCGAGTGGGTGGCCATCATCTTCATGGCGCTGGCCGGTGTGAGTTTTGCACGTTATTTCATCGTCTGGCGTGCCGGCTCCTTGTGGCCCTTGCTGCGCGATCCGGAGATCCGCACCTATGCCATGGTGTTGCTGGCTTCCATCGCCGGCCTGGCCGGGGTGTTGCTGTTCCATGGCACCTACGACGATAGCGCCAGGGCGTTCCAGTCGGCCGCATTCCATGTGGTCTCGCTGGCCACCACTACCGGTTATGCATCGGCCGACTATGCGATGTGGCCGGTGTTCGCGCCGATCTGGCTGATGTTCCTGGGCACCTTCGTGTCCTGCGCCGGCTCCACCGGTGGCGGCATCAAGATGGTCCGCATGGTGGTGCTGATCAAGCAGGCGCGGCGCGAGGTGGTGCGGGCGGTGCATCCGCGCATCGTCAATCCGGTGACGCTGGGCCGGACCACCATCTCCAACCAGGTGATTGCCAACGTGATGGCCTACATGCTGATCTACGGCGCCACGACGCTGGGCCTGACGATGCTGATGCTGTTGTCCGGACTCGATATCGTCACCGCGTTCTCGGCGGTGGTGGCCACTGTCAACAACATCGGGCCCGGACTGGGCCAGGTCGGCCCGTCGACCAACTTCGGCATGTTGAACGACTTCCAGACCTGGATCTGCACCTTCGCCATGCTGGTGGGCCGGCTCGAACTGATTGCGGTGATGGTCTTGTTCGCGCCGGAGTTCTGGCGCAAGTGACGTGACGCGCCGCGCCGGTCCGCCGGCCGGCGTTTCAGCGGCCCGGCAATGGCTTGCCGGCGGGCAGGCGCAATACGCCGGTGGACAAGGCAGTGCCGATCACGATCACGCCACCACAGGCCAGCATCCATCCGGTCAAGTCCTCGCCCAGCAAGGTCGCGCCGAAGAACACCGCAAACACCGGTATCAGGAAGGTCACGGTGATCGCGCGGGCCGGGCCGAGTTGCGCGATCAGCCGGAAGTACAGGATATAGGCCACGCCGGTACACAGGATGCCGAGCACGATCAGCGACAACCACGGCCCCAGGCCGGGGTTCTGCGTCGGCCAGAACAGCCAGGTTGGCAAGGCCAGGCCCAGCGTCGCACCGATCTGGCTGCCGGTGGCAATTGCCAGCGGATGCACGCCGCTGAGGTATTGCTTCGTGAAGTTGGCGGCGATGCCGTAACACAGGGTCGCGCCCAGGCAGGCCAGCACCGCCCACCCCGAGCCGCCCGGCTTGAAGCTGGCCTTGCCGCTGGCCAGCAGCACGACACCGGCAAATCCGATCAGCAGGCCCAAGGTTCGCGAACGGTCGGGGCGGTCCTTCAGCCACCACCAGGCGATGACGGCGCCGAACAGCGGCGCGGTCGCGTTCAGGATGGCGGACAGGCCGGTGCTGATCGACAACACCGCATACGAGAACAATACGAAGGGCACGCCGGAGCTGAGCACGCCGATGAACAGGATCTTGCCGGCATGGCGGCGCAGCACCGGCCAGTGACCGCTGAACCACAGGATCGGAATCAAGGTGGCCGCACCAATCGCCACGCGGCCACCCGCCGTCGCCATGACGCCGAATTCGGCCGCGCCCAGGCGCATGAACAGGAAGGACGAGCCCCAGATCGCGGCCAGCGCGACGAACTCGGCAACAGGGTGGGATTTCATGTCAGGCAGGCCCGGAGATGGCGACGATGCGGACAAGGCCGCGCGAGGGCAGGTTCATGGAGGAGGTGGGGGCGGGCGTTTGTTGCGCGCCGGGCGGCCGGCGCGGTGCGCGGCGCCCACCCGCGTCATGTGGTCGGGATTGTCCCAGCTTTCGCCGCAGGCGGTGGCACGCCGCCGGCAGTGGCCGGCATCCCGGCCGCAACAGACTCCAGTGCCAGCAGCGCGGCCTTGCGTTCGAGCCCGCCGGCATAACCGGTGAGGGCGCCGTTGGCGCCAAGCACGCGGTGACAGGGAACAACGATGCTGACCGGGTTGCGGCCGACCGCTGCGCCGACCGCCCGCACTGCCGAAGGCCGGCCTATGAGCCGGCTGACCGATCCATAACTGATGGTGCTGCCGGCCGGTATGGTGCACAACGCGCTCCATACCGCCTGCTGGAACACACTGCCGCTGCGCAGGTCCAGCGGCAGGTCGAATCCGGTGCGTCTGCCCGCAAGGTATTCGGCAAGCTGCGTGCGTGCCCGCAGCAAACAGGGGTTGTGCTCGTCGACGCGCCAGGCCCGGGTGTCGGGATGGTGCTTCTGGCCGGCAAACCACAAGCCGGCCAGGCCCTGGCCGGTGGCGGCCAGCGTGACCGGGCCGAGGCGGGTGTCGAAATGGACGATGACGGTGCGGGGATCGAATGACATCAGGTTTCTCCAGAGTGCAATCCCGGCGCCGGCAATGCATGCCAGGCGCGCAGGACGGCGTAGCTGCGCCAGGGGCGCCAGGCCTGCGACAGGGCTTCGGCGGCTCGCGCAGGATGGGGCAGGTGCTGCAGGCCCAGCGCCTTGTGCAGCGCCACGTCGCCGCTGGGAAAGGCATCCGGCCAACGCAGCGCCCGCATCGCGATGTAATGGGCGGTCCAGTCGCCGATACCCGGCAAGGCCTTCAGTGCGCTCATCGTGGCCGCGACATCCGCGCCGGGACTCAGGCGCAGTTGCCCGCCGGCAACCGCCCGTGCCAGTGCCTGGATCGCACCCTGGCGCTGGCGTACGATACCCAGCGCGCCGAGCGTGTCGGCGCTGGCCGACGCGAGCGCCTGGGCGGTCGGAAACAACCGGCTCAGCCGGACATGCGGGGTCGGGACGGTGTCGCCCCATTGCGCGACCAGGCGCTGGGCCAGGGTGCGCGCAGCGGCCACGGTGATCTGCTGCCCCAGCACCGCCCGCACCGCCAGTTCGAAGCCATCCGGCGAACCTGGAACCCGCAACGCGTCGCCATTCGGAAACTGCGCATGCAGCACTGCGTTGATCGCGTGCGGGTCGGCATCCAGGTCGAGGCAGTGGCGCACCCGACGGATCACCTGCGGCAACACCTGGCGCAGGCTGTCGCTGACCTGCAGCAGCAGCTGCGTGTGCTTCGGGTCGAATCGCGCCAGGTACCAGCCCTGGACATCCAGCCCGGCCTGTTGCAGGCGCAAGGTCCGGGCGATCTGGCCCTGACCGGGCTCGACCCACTCGACACCATCGATCTGCCGGCGTTCGAAGAACCCGGTCATGGCGGCGGTGTCGTAGGGCGGACGATAGGCCAGGTGCACCGTGACGCAGCCGGCCGCCGGTGGCGCGCCGGCACGCCGCAAGGCGGTCGGATTGAGCCGGTAGTGGGCCAGAAAAGCGGCATTGAATCGGCGCACGCTGGCAAAGCCGCTGGCAAGCGCCACCTGGTGGATCGGCAGGTCGGTGTCGGCCAGCAACTGCTTGGCAGCGAGCAGGCGGTGCGTCTGCAGGTATTGCATCGGTGCGACGCCGAACTGCGCGTCGAAGATACGCCGCAGGTGGCGGTCGCTGACGCCGAGCCGGTCGGCCAGCCGGCGCACCGACACATCGTCGCCGGCCCACACATCCGGATCGTCGAGCAGCCGCGCCGCCTGGTGCGCCAGGATCGCCGACGCGTCCTGGGTCGACCACCAGGTCGACCCAGGCGCCAGTTCCGGCCGGCAGCGCAGACAGGGCCGAAAACCCGCGCTTTCGGCCTTGGCCGCATGGGCGAAGAAGACGCAGTTCTCGCGCCGCGGCGTCCGTACCCGGCAGACCGGTCGGCAATAAATGCCGGTGGAGGTGACGCCGGTGAAGAAGCAGCCGTCGAAACGCGCGTCCCGCGCCTTGAGCGCGAGGTAACACGCGTCTGCATCGATGGTTCGGGAGGTGTCGGCCATGGGCTCATCCTACGCCTGTCGCAGGCCAGGACTGGCCGTTTTCGGACATGTGACTCGGGTACGGTTCCGGCCAGCTGGATGCCGCCCGTTAATCCACGGTTGGCAGGCCTGCCTGGTCATGGGTTGGCGCCCGGTGCGGCCGGACGTTGATTGTTCTCAATGCCGCAATGTCATCAAGGCATTGGAATGGGAACAATATGACCATACCCTTGCAGATGACTTTTCATGGCACGGATCCGTGTGACGCAGTGCAGGCCGTGGCACGGGGGAAGCTGCAGCATCTCGAGCCCTTGTGTCTGCAGGCCGATGCCTGTCAGGTGATAGTGGACGGGAAGCCGGTGCGCAACCCGCTGCTGGGTCGTTATGGTGTCCGGGTGGTGTTGCAGTTGCCGGGGCGGCAGTTGCTGGTCGAGCGCGTCGAGCACCGCAACATGCGTGAAGCGATATTGGCTGCATTCGA
>JBFJZP010000143.1:0-6918 GCA_041622095.1 Burkholderiaceae bacterium
CGGCAGCGGCCGACGGCAGCGCGGCATCATCGGCCACAGGGGCCCGGCGCTGCACCCGCACCTTGCGGTAACGCCGGTCCATCACCGCCAGCAGGCCACCGAGCGCCATCAGGACGCAACCGATCCAGATCCAGTTGACGTACGGCTTGTGGTGCAGGCGCACGCTCCAGGCGGTTGCACTCACCGGGTCGCCGAGCGCGATGTACACGTCACGCAGCAGGCCGCGGTCGATCGCGACCTCGGTCATCGGCGAGCGGCTGACGTTGTAGACACGCCGGTCCGGCGTGACGGTGGCGACCACCTTGCCGTCGCGGCTGATCGTCAAAGTGGCGCGCGAGGCCTGGTAGTTCGGCCCCTGAACATCCTCGATCTTGTCCAGCCGGACCTGGTAACCCGCCACCTTGGCAGTGTCGCCCGGCTCCATGCGCACATCGCTCTCGCTGGAGAAACCGCTGACGATGGTGACGCCGACCACGAACACTGCCACGCCGAAGTGGGCCAGCAACATGCCGTAGAAACTGCCGGGCTGCGCCAGGAAACGGCGCGACAAGGAGTCGGAGCGGTTTTCCTGCAGCCGGGCCACCAGTGCGGTGACGGCCGTGCTGGCAATCCAGGCGGCCAGGGCCAGGCCCAGGCCGATCATCGGTGTCCATTGGCCGAGCGAGAAAAACGCCAGCACCGCACTGACAACGCTGACACCCAAGGCCCAACGCAGGCGCCAGGCCAGATCCGGCAGGCTGGCATGGCGCCAGCGCGCGATCGGGCCGACGCCCATCAGGAACAGCGCCGGGGTCATCAAGGGAACGAACACCGTATCGAAATACGGCGGCCCGACCGACAACTTGCCCATGCCCAGCGCATCGATGACCAGCGGATACAAGGTGCCGAGCAAGACCGCCGCCGCCGCCACCACCAGCAACACGTTGTTCGCCAGCAGCATCGACTCGCGCGACACCGGGTCGAAGCTGCCGCCGAGGCCGACCCGCGGCGCACGCAAGGCGAACAAGGTCAAGGAGCCGCCGACTACCACGGCCAGGAAAATCAGGATGAAGACGCCGCGCGCCGGATCACTGGCAAATGCGTGTACCGAGCTCAGCACGCCGGACCGCACGATGAAGGTCCCCAGCAGCGACAGCGAGAAGGCCATGATCGCCAGCAATGCGGTCCACATCTTGAAGCCGCCGCGTTTTTCTGTGACGGCCAGCGAATGGATCAGCGCGGTGCCCACCAGCCAGGGCATGAAGGATGCGTTTTCCACCGGGTCCCAGAACCACCAGCCGCCCCAGCCGAGTTCGTAATACGCCCAGAAACTGCCCAGCGCGATACCGACGGTCAGGAAACACCAGGCCACCGTCGTCCAGGGCCGCGACCAGCGCGCCCAGGCGGCGTCGAGCCGGCCGGACAGCAGGGCCGACACCGCAAACGCGAAGGCGACGACAAAACCGACATAGCCCATGTAGAGCATCGGCGGGTGGATCACCATGCCGGGGTCCTGCAGCAGCGGATTGAGGTCGTTGCCGTCCGCCGGTGGCGGGAACATGCGCTCGAACGGGTTGGACGTGAGCAGCGTGAACAACATGAAGCCGCAGCTGATCAGGCCCATGATGCCCAGCACCCGCGCCACCATGCGATCGTCGAGCTGGCGCGAGAAGATCGACACCGCCATCGTCCAGCCACCCAGGATCAGCGACCACAGCAGGATCGAGCCTTCGTGGTTGCCCCATACCGCGGTCAGGCGGTAGACCAGTGGCAAGGTCGAATTGGAATGGTTCGCGGCCAGCGCCACCGAGAAGTCGTTGACGACAAATGCATGCGTCAGGCAGGCATATGCGATGACCAGGAACAGGAACTGCCCACGCGCCGAAGGCCGCGCCAGCGCCATCCAGGCGGCATTACCGGTCTGGGCGCCGATCAGCGGCAATATGCTCTGGGCCAGCGCCATGGCCAGCGCGAGGATCAGGGCCAGGTGGCCCAATTCATAAATCACGGCTTGCCTCCGGTAGTGGTGGACGGTGGCATCGACAATGTGGCGGTCGCCTGCTCCTTGTGGGCGGCGGCCTTCTTCAGCGCCTCCGCCGCTTCCGGCGGCATGTAGTTCTCGTCGTGCTTGGCCAGCACCTGGTTGGCATGAAACACGCCGTCGGCGCCCAGCTTGCCTTCGGCGACGACGCCCTTGCCTTCCTTGAACAGATCCGGCAGCAAGCCGGTATAGGTGACCGGTATCTTGTGCGCGGTGTCGGTGACGGCAAACCGCACGGTCAGCGATTTCTCGTCGCGCACGATGCTGCCCTCCTCGACCAGTCCGCCGATGCGAAAACTGCGCTCGCGCGGCGCCTCATCGGCCACCACCTGGGTCGGACTGAAGAAAAACACCAGGTTGCTCTGGAATGCGCGCAACACCAGCGCACTGGCCAGCGCCAGTGCGGCCAGTGCCAGCACCACGGCCAGCGCCCGTTTCGTACGAGGTTTCATGCCTCTGCTCCTGCGTGAGGATTGTCAACACCATCTTCGATATCGTTGCGCAGCGCGCGTCGGCGCAAACGCAACAGGCCGATCTCGAGCGCCAGCACCGCGGCAACCATCGCAAACGAACCCCAGACATACAGGCCGTAGCCGCCCATGGCGAAAAAATCAGACCAGCTCGACCAGTTCATGCTGCCACCACCTTGCGTACCCATTGCGTATGCCGCTCACGCTCCAGGATGACCGTACGCACCCGTACCAGCGCCACCGCGATGCAATAAGCCCAGAACGCCAGGCTCATCACCAGCATGCCGATCAGCATCGGCGGCGCCATGCTCGGCGCCTTGGTCAGGCTGACCGACGCACCCTGGTGCAAGGTGTTCCACCACTGCACCGAGAAATAGATGATCGGCACGTTGACCACGCCGACGATGGCCAGCAAGGCCGCGGAGCGATCCGCACGGCGCGGGTCTTCGATGGCTGCGTGTAATGCCATGTAACCGATGTACAGGAACAACAGCACCAGCTCGGAGGTGAGCCGAGCGTCCCAGACCCACCAGGTACCCCAGGTCGGCTTGCCCCACAAGGCGCCGGTCCACAAGGCCAGAAACGTCATCCAGGCGCCGGTCGGCGCCAGCGCCGTGGCCAGCATCGACGACAGGCGCGAGTTGAAGATCAGGCCGATCGCCGCCCAGAAGGCCATCGCCAAATAGACCACCATCGACATCCAGGCCGCCGGCACATGGATGAAGATGATGCGATAGGCCTCGCCCTGCTGGGCGTCGGTCGGCGCGACCCACAGGCCCAGGTACAGGCCGAGCACGCACAGGACCACCGCCGCGATCGACAGCCACGGCACCAGCCACCCGGCCAGTCCATAGAAGTTCTGGGGCGCAGCGTATTTGAACCAGTTGATCCGAGTATCAGCCATGACAAATATTGATAGCCTCTGAATTTACCCTAGTCGCCAAGGCAGCAGCACCAATTGGGGTAATCCCATGTGCCACCGGTCTCACTCCAGCGCGATCCGCAACGCGGTGGCGGTGGCCCAGGGCGCGCCGACGACGGCCAGCACCAGGAACGCCAGCAACAAGGAGAAATGTCCGTCCACCGCCATGCCGGTACGACTCGCATCGACCGCCGCCGTTCCAAAAATCAGCACCGGGACACACAAAGGCAGCACCAGCAAGGGCATCAGCACCGCCGCGCCCCGCACGCCGACGGTCAAGGCCGCGCCGACCGCGCCGATCAGGCTCAGCAATGGCGTGGCCGTCAGCAAGGCCAGAAACAACACACCGGTGGCCGGCCAGCCCAGGTCGAACTGCAAGGCCAGCAGCGGCGAGACCAGCGCCAGCAGCAGCCCGGAGCAGATCCAGTGGGCCAGCGTCTTGGCCAGCACCAGCAAGGGCAACGGGCAGGCCGACAGCAGCAACTGCTCCAGCGTGCCGTCCTGGAAATCGTCGGCAAACAGCCGTCCGAGCGACAACATCGCCGCCAGCAAGGCGGCCACGAACACCACGCCAGGGCCCATGCTGCGCAACAAGGCCGGCTCCGGGCCGACACCGAGCGGAAACAGGCTGGCCACCAGCACGAAGAACACCAGCACACTCAGCGGGTCGGCACGCCGACGCAAGGCCAGGCGCAGGTCGCGCGCCAGCAGGGCACGCATCGCATCCAGCATGCCGGCCGCACGCGCGCCGGCGATCGGGTCGGAGTTCTGGTTCATCGGCTCACCCCAGTTCCAGCGGCACCAGCCGCTCGGCACGCATGTCGAGCGCCACATCCTGGTGGCTGGTCAGGACCACGACGCCGCCGGCGTCCAGGTGGGTGGAGATCACGCCACACAACCAGTCGGTGGCGGCGGTATCCAGCGCATTGAAAGGCTCGTCGAGCACCCACAGCGGCACATCCGGGCTCAGCAGCAGTCGCGCCAGCGCGACCCGGCGGCGCTGCCCCTGCGACAGCTGGCGTGCCGGCACCCGCCAACGCGCCGGCAGGCCGGCCTGCGTCAACGCGGCACGGGCCTGCGCCTGCGTCACGATCCGTCCGCCCAGCAGGCAGGCGGTCAGCAGGTTCTCCGTCGCGGTCAGGTCGTCCTTGAGCGCGGCCGCGTGTCCCAGATAGACCAGTTCGCGTCCGAACTGCCCGCCCAGGTCGGCAATCTGCTCGCCGCGCCATAACACCTGTCCCTGAGCCGCCGGCAGCAGGCCGCATACCAGGCGCAGCAAACTGGTCTTGCCGGCACCGTTGACACCCCGCACCCGCAACAATTGCCCGGCACCCAGCTGGCACTGCAGGCCGCGGAACAAGGCGCGGCCACCACGCTCGCAGGTCACGTCGCGTAGTTCAAGCAGGGCAGCAGCAGGCGGATTCACGAAGAAATGGGCGGAAACGGCGCAGGAATAGTCTGGGGATTCCGCGTCAGGCGCGGTCGCGGCACGGCAAGCGGCGCGTCACCCCGACACGGCAACAAGGCCGGATTATCGACTGGCCGCACCCCGTCCCCGGCATGGGGGCAGAAAAGCCGTGGCTCGCTCAGACGTCGATGCCGCGGCGCTGCAGGATATCGCCCACCAGCTCCAGCCGCACCAGCGGGTTGTCCAGCTCCATCAGGCGTTGCTGCATCTCCAGCGGCAGGCGCAGCAGTTCGCACCAGCGGTTCGCGACCCAGCCACAGTCGCCAAGCTGCAGCGGCAGCTGCAGTGGCAACTGCTCTTCGGCCATGCCCTGCTCCTGCAAGCGCGCCACCAGCCGGCCCAGCGCCTCGGCGATCGGCGCCAGGTCGGGTGGAACCGGTGTTGCCAGGTCATCCGGCATTTGCCGCACATCACCAACCCACAAACCATGGCGCAGCTTCTCGCGCCGGGTCAGCACAAACCGCTGGGTGCCGACGCAGCGGATCTCCATCAGGCCGGGCTGGGGTCGGACCAGTTCGGTGATCGTCGCCAACGTGCCGACATCGTGAAAACCCTCGTCGACAAACGCATCGCCGGTCGGCGGGTCGGCGGGTGCACGCAACACCTCCGATCCGCGGGTCAGCCCCACCACGCCGAACGGGGCGCCGACCTTGTGGCACTTGCCGATCATGTCGAGGTACCGGACCTCGAAGATGCGCAGCGGCAATACACCGCCGGGGTACAACACCGTCCCCAACGGGAACAGCGGCAATGATTCCAGCGTCAGCATGGTCTGCCCGCAGGCAAGCCCGATGGGGGCCGTCGCGCCAGATCCATCGACCTCAGGCGCCCTGCGTCGCAGGCGACGCATTCCCGGCGTCGACCGGCGCCAGCTGCGCCAGCGCCGAGGCCAGGTGCTGCACCGTGCGCTCGACATGGTGCAGCTTGTCCAGGCCGAACAGGCCAATGCGGAAACTCTGGAAATCCGGACCCTCGTCACATTGCAGCGGCACGCCGGCCGCCGTCTGCAGACCCAGGCCGAGGAACTTCTTGCCCGACTGGATACCGGCGTCGTCGGTGTAGCTGACGACGACGCCGGGCGCCTGAAAGCCTTCGGCCGCGACGCTGGGGAAACCATGGCGCACCAGCAGCGCCCGCACCGCGTCGCCGAGCGCCTGCTGCTCCGCATGCACCTTGGCAAACCCGTAGGCACGGGTCTCGACCATGACATCGCGCAAGCGGGTCAAGGCGTCGGTCGGCATCGTCGCGTGGTAGGCATGACCCCCTCCTTCATAGGCCTCCATGATCTGCAGCCACTTGCGCAGGTCGCAGGCAAAACTGGTGCTGGTGGTGGAATCGATATGCTTGCGGGCGCGTTCGCTGAGCATCACCATCGCACAACACGGCGAACTGCTCCAGCCTTTTTGCGGCGCGCTGACCAGCACGTCGACGCCACAGGCCACCATGTCGACCCAGATCGTGCCCGAGGCGATGCAGTCGAGCACGAACAGGCCGCCGACCGCATGCACCGCATCGGCCACGGCCCGCAGGTAGCCATCCGGCAGGATCATGCCGGAGGCGGTTTCCACATGGGGCGCGAACACCACCGCAGGCCGGTGTTCCCGGATGCTGGCGACCACCTCTTCGATCGGCGCCGGTGCGAACGGCGCCTGTCTGCCTGCGCCGACGCGCCGGGCCTTGAGTACGATCGCCTCCGAGGGGATCGCGCCCATATCGAAGATCTGGGTCCAGCGGTAGCTGAACCAGCCGTTGCGGATCACCAGCACCTTCTGGCCGGTGGCGAACTGGCGCGCGACCGCCTCCATGCCGAAGGTGCCGCTACCGGGCACGATCACCGCCGAGCGGGCCTTGTAGACGTCCTTGAGCACACCGGAGATATCGCGCATGACACCCTGGAAACTGCCGGACATGTGGTTCAGCGCACGATCGGTGTACACCACCGAATACTCAAGCAGACCCTCGGGGTCGACGTGGGGCAACAGGCCGGGCATGGGTGTCTCCTAATATCTTGCAAAAAGGCATTTTGGCATGTGGGCAA
>JBFJZP010000144.1:0-6912 GCA_041622095.1 Burkholderiaceae bacterium
GCGTCGGGGGCGTCGGCATCGACGCGGTTGCTTGGGTGAAATCAGTAGTCTTGCTGGGGCAGGCGGGCCAGCCGCAGCGCGGCCCATACCGACAGCGCCGACAGGGCGATGCAGCCCCAGATCACCGGCGCATAACTGCCGGTATGGTCGAATGCCGCACCGGCCACCACCGGTCCGAGCAGGTTGCCAAGGGCCGCGCCGCTGTACAGCGAGCCGATGATGCCGGCGACGGCGCGCGCACCGAACAAGTCCATGCACAAGGCCGGCAGCAAGGACACGATGCCGCCGTAACTCAGGCCGAACCACAAGGCGAACCACAGCAGCACCGGATACCCGCCGGCACCGAGCCAGGCCAGGTAGGACGCACCCATCGAGACCAGCATCAGCACCAGCGTCCGGCGCCGACCGATGCGGTCGGCCAGCGCACCGATCGCGAACCGTCCGGTCAGGCTGCCGACGCCGATCATGCCGACCAGCCCGACCGCCTGCGCGTCCGCGATACCCAGGTCGCGTGCCGCGGCCGAGACATGGGCGAACGGGATGAACATCGTCGGGCCACACGCGAGCGTCACCAGGTACAACCAACGGAAACCCGGGCTGCGCAACGCGTCGCGCAAACTCGCACCAGGTACAGCACGGTGGATGTTGGCCGTCGCCGCCGGGGCCCTGCGCAGCAGGCTTGCCGCGCCGACGCCGACCAGCAACACCACCAGCGCCAGCACACGCAATGCGTCGCGCCACTGCAGCGCGGCGACCGCCAGGGCCACCAGTAGCGGAATCAACAAGGTTCCCGCGCCGATGCCCGCGCTGGCGATGCCGGCGGCCAGCCCGCGCCGACGCGTGAACCAGGGCTGGACACAGGCGATCGACGGCGTGTAGACCAGCGCGATGCCGATACCGATGCCGACCCCGTAACTCAGGTAGACCATGAGCAGCGACTGCGCGAAGCTGGTGGCCAGCAGTCCCGCGGAGATGAACACCATGCCGGTGCAACAGACGGCACGTGGACCGAAACGGTCGGCCAGCATGCCGCCGCCAATTCCCAGCGTGAAGTAGATCAGGCCCGACAAACCGAACACCAGCGCCACGTCGGCGCGTTGTGCCGCGAACGTGGTGGCAAACGACTCGAACAAGGCCGCAAATGCATAAGCGACACCGAAGATCAGCGCCAGGCTGACGAAACATGCCGATACGACCACCCATCCGTAGGCGGGTTCGGGAGCTTCGGCAGGCGCGGACATGGGCGGCCCAGTCTAGCACCCGCGCGCCGGCATGTCGGCGCGTGCGAGCCATGTTCCGGCGCGTCGTCCGCGCCTGCCAGCTCCTGTTGCCAAGGACACACCACACGGCCAGGCCTGCCCGCTAAACTGTCTGCTCGATGCGCAGGCCTGGTCCGATCATCGGCGATCGATGCCGTGTCTGCCTGCGCATGACCCCTGCCTGCTGCGTCCCGTGTTGCGCCAGGCGAACCCTCGAAGGAACAATGCAGTGCCCGATCTGATGCCGCTGGTGACGAAGTTTGTTTATGAAATATCCGGCGCGGCCCTGGTGCTGGTGGTGGCCTTCGCGTTGTCGCATGCATTCAAGCGACTGATCAACGTCCTGCGCGATCTCAAGCATGTCTCGCCGGTGATCGCCGATCGCCTGCACAGCGTGCGGCGCTGGTCGATCACCTTGCTGGCGTTCATCGTCATCCTGGAGGCTCTTGGCATCTTCCGTGGCGCCTGGGCGCTGATCTCGACTGCGCTGGCGGCACTGGCCCTCGGTTTTGTCGCTGCATGGAGCGTGCTGAGCAATGCGACGGCGGCGATGCTGGTGCTGATCTTCCGTCCGTTTCGCATTGGCGACCATGTCGAGGTGCTGGAGTTCAGCAACGGTTACCCGATTGGTGGCGAGGTGCTGGACATGAACCTGATGTACACCACCTTGCGTGTCGACATGTCCGCGCCCGTTTCGCCAGAGCCTGCGCCGCCGGGAACGGATGCACCGGTGCCCGAAGCGCAGCCGGAGGCGATCAGGCAGGACGCACGAGCGGCCATGATTCGTGTGCCGAACAACCTGTATTTTCAGCGGCCCCTGCGCACCCGTTCGCCGCATGCGAGCGACAGCAAGTTGCCGTTTTTCGGTCGGCCCAAGCCCTGAGTCCGATAGCGAGAGTGTTTGCCGACAGGTTGATGTCGACCGGCCACCGCGGGCGGCGGTGGCGGCGCATCATCGGTTGATTTCTATCTTGACTTCCAGCAGGTCCAGGTTGTCCTGGCGATCGACATTGATCTTGACATCCTCGTCGCTGATCTTGACGTACTTGGACAAGACCGCGATCAGGTCCTTCTGAAGTTGCGGCAGGAAGTCGGGAATGGCCGTGCCATTCGCGTTGCGGCCAATCCGCTCGTGCGCCAGGATCAGCTGCAGCCGTTCCTTGGCGAGTGACGAGGTCTTGGGTTTGGCCTTGAAAAAGCGCATCAAATCCATGTCGGTATTCCTTTGTCGCTCTTCAGCTCGCGCTGCTGAAGATGCGCTTGAAAAAGCCTTTCTTGGGAGCTTGTGTGAACCGCATCGGGATGGTTTCGCCCAGGAAGCGCCCGATCACGTCGTCATACGCCTGGCTGACGTCGGCGCCCTTGATCCGGATCGCCGGCAGGCCCTGGTTCGATGCTTCGAGCACCACCTCGGACTCCGGAATGACGCCGATCAGCGGAATACGCAGGATGTCGTTGATGTCCTCGAGCGACAGCATCTGGCCCCCCAGCACGCGGTTGGCGTTGTAACGGGTGATCAGCAGGTGTTCCTTGATCGGCTCCCGGGCGTCGATCGCGCGTTGGGTCTTGCTGCCGAGCATGCCCAGGATGCGATCGGAATCGCGTACCGACGAGACTTCCGGATTGGTCACGACCAGTGCCTCGTCCGCGAAGTGCATGGCCATCATCGCACCGGTCTCGATGCCGGCCGGGGAGTCGCAGACGATGTAGGCGAAATCCATCGCCTTGAGTTCTTCCAGAACACGATGCACGCCTTCCTGGGTCAGGGACTCCTTGTCGCGCGTCTGCGAGGCTGCCAGGATGTGCAGGTTGTCGAGCTGCTTGTCCCGGATCAAGGCCTGGCTCAGGTTGGCCTCCTTCTGCACCACGTTGATCAGGTCGTACACCACGCGGCGTTCCACACCCATGATCAGGTCCAGGTTGCGCAAGCCGACGTCGAAATCGATCACCGCGGTCTTGTGGCCGCGCATCGCCAGGCCGGACGCAAAACTCGCACTGGTCGT
Source organism: Burkholderiaceae bacterium (assembly GCA_041622095.1). Taxonomy (GTDB): domain Bacteria; phylum Pseudomonadota; class Gammaproteobacteria; order Burkholderiales; family Burkholderiaceae_C; genus CAISIP01. Next base: position 3,263 of record JBFJZP010000144.1, read on the forward strand.
CGTCTTGCCGACGCCGCCTTTGCCGGAGGTCACCACCACAATCTTCGTCATCTGTCTGTTCCTATGGAAAAAGGGTCTGGCGCTCGGCGAGGGTTGCGGCAGTCCCGATCGGGTTGATAAGTCTCTGTCAGTTCTTCAGCGGCTCGAACAGCATCTTCTCGCCGTCGAGCCGGGCCTGCGCGGCTTTGCCGCGCACATCGTCCGCCAAGGGTTTGTCGGTCGTGCGATAGGTGCCGGCAATCGAGATCAGCTCCGGCTCCATCGCGACGGCAAATATGCGCGCCTCGGTGTCGCCGTTGGCGCCGGCAATCGCGCGGCCACGCAGCGGACCGTAGACATGGATGTTGCCGTCGGCAATCACTTCGGCGCCATGGCTGACCACGCCCAGCACCACCAGATCGCCACCACGCGCGTAGACCCGCTGGCCGGAGCGCAGCGGCCTGTCGATGTACATGGTGGGTGCAAGCCGGCCGGCAACGGCCGGCTGCGCAGGCGCAGCCTGGACTTGCGGCTGTGCCGGGGCTGTGTCAGGTGCGGTATGCACCGATGCCAGGGTGTCGCCGAACAAATCGGCTACCGCCAGGGTTCCAGTGACCTCGGACGGCGCCTCGGGCGCAGCTGCCGCTACAGGTTCCGGCTCGACCGGTTCAGCCGGCTTGGGCCGGGCCCGGGGCCGGACATCCAGTTCCTCGACCAGGCCCAATGCCTGGGCCTGCTTGAGCAGCAAGCCGGTGGCACCGACGATGCCGACTGCGCGCATGGTGTGGCGGCGCATCAGGTTGATCAGCCGGGTCAGTTCGAGTTTCTCGGCGGTTCCGTCCGCAGTCAGTGCCGTCACGTCGATCAATACCGGCGCATTGGTGAACAGGTCGCCCGCATTGGCCACACGCGCCGCCAGGTCCGCCTCGATCACGCCGATGTTGAACGAGCGCAGGATCAGCGACAGGCCCTGGATGCTTGCACTCTTGATGTCGATAGGTGAGGTGGTGGTACGGCTCATCGGCGGCTAGGGCAAGGGGTGGTACGCCCGCATGGGGTGGCGCAGGCGCTTGTCGACGGACCGCCCCGGCGCGCGGAGGCGACTCGGGCCGGCAGCCCGGTCAGGCATGCGACGTTGGGAACGGCAATGGGTGCGGAAAAGGTCAAGGCTCAGCGATTCAGGCGGCTTGTGGCAACAAATCAGATGCAAAGTCCGGACTGCACGAAACAAATCGACGCCATCCAGGAATCCCACCAACGTCAATATCGGCAGCGCCGTGCGCGTTGCCAGCCGGCATTATCGGTGATGCGGCGGCCGGCCCTGCCGGCGAAACCGAAACAGGGGGTAATACCGCATTGTTGGCCGTGGCCCGGCGGGGCGCGCGGCAATGTTGGCGTCAACGGCTGAGAATCTCGCCGACCGGCCGCAGGTCGTCGACCCGGTCACATACCGACTTGACCATCAGCAGCACCGGTGTGCCCAGCAGCAGGCCCCACAAGCCCCACAGCCAGCCGAACACCAGAACGCCGACAAACACGGCCAGCGGGTTGATCCGGCTGGTCCGGCCGGTCAGCCAGGGTGTCAGCAGATTGCCCGAGATCGTGTGCAGCACCAGGGATACCGCGCCGAACAGCAGGCCGGTCTCGAGGTCGCCGAACTGGACAAAACCGGCCAGCGCCGAGCCACCGGTCACCACCAGCGAGCCGATGTAGGGAATGAGGTTCAGCACCATCGCCAGAACGCCCCATACCGCGGCATGTTCCAGCCCCAGCGCGCCATAAGCCAGCCCGGTCGCCAGGCCGACGATCGCGCTGATCAGGATCTGCACCCGCAGATAACGTTGGATCTGTCCGGTGATCTCGTCCAGGGTCTGCACGGTGATCTTGCGCCGGGCGAAGGTCGGCCCGGACAACCTGACCAGTTTGCGCCGGAAATTGTCGCCAGAGGCCAGCATGAAGAAGCTGATGAACAGCACGATCGTGGCCTGGCCTGCTGCCGACAACATGCCGGGGGTGCTGGTCAGCAGGTAGTCGCCGATGTTGAATTGCGGTCGCTCGATCTGTACCCGCGTCACGCCGCTGGCCGCGGCGGTTTTTGTCGTGCTGCTTTCCTTGGCGGCGCGCTCGAGTTCGGTTGCGGCCTTTTGCACCTTGTCGATCGCGGTTTCCGGCTGGTAGCGCGTGGCACGCACCGATTGGCGGATCTTCTGTGCAGCCGCCGGCAGCGACTCGATGAATTGGCCGGCATCATTGCGCAGAACCCATCCGGTGGTGCACAGGCCACCGAGCAAGGCCAGCATGACGGTTGCCGCGCCGAGCGCCCGTGGCACGCGCAAGCGCTCCAGGCGATCGACCAAAGGCGCCATCGCGTAGCTGAAAATCAGGCCGAGCAGCAAGGGGATCAGCACCGGCTTGGCCCAGTGCAGCATGAAGACCGTGCCCAGCGTCGCGAGCACGATCAGGGAGGTGTTGTGCAAGTGCAGGCGCCGGCCCGGCCGCGCGTAGTCAGGCGCCTTCGCCGCAGTCTGGGCTTCCGGGCTGCCAGTGGGCAAAACCAGGGGCTCTGCCATGGTCAGGGGCTGGTTGGTGGTCATCCCCCAGCGTACATCGGCCACCCGTGCGTGCCCTGTCGGATAACAGGCCGAAAACCTGCCAGCCGACCGCGCGAGGCCGGGGGCGCAGGTGGATCGGCCTGCGGCCTGTTGTCTGCGCCAGGGCCGGCTTCAGGTCCGGCCGGGCGGCAGCAAGCGCGGACCTGCCTGGCGCGCCAGCATCCAGCCCGGGTATTCCGGCGGCAAGGCGCTGACCGCGTCCAGCGCGGCCAGGTCGTCCGCGTCCAGCACAAGCCGGACGGAGCCCAGGTTGTCCGCCAGTTGGGCCGGCGTCTTCGCGCCCAGGATCACGGTCGTGACCTGCGGCCGGCTGAGCAGCCAGGCCAGTGCGACCTGCGCCACGGTGGCGTCATGGCGACCCGCCACTTCGCGCATCACGTCGACGCAGCGGAACGCGCGCGGCTTGTCGACCACCGGGAAGTCGAAGCTGACGCGACGCGAGCCATCCGGCGCAGTCCCGTCGGCGTTGAACTTGCCGCTGAGCAGGCCGCCGGCCAGCGGGCTCCAGACCATCAGGCCGAGTTGCTGATCCTGCAAGAGGGGAACCACCTCGCGCTCCAGGTCGCGCCCGGCGATGGTGTAGTAGGCTTGCACGCTCTCGAAACGAGCCAGGTTGCGCTTGTCCGAGATACCCAGGCCCTTCATGATCTGCCAGGCCGCCATGTTGCACAGGCCGATATAACGCACCTTGCCGGAGCGCACCATGTCGTTGAGCGTGTCCAGCACGACATCGAGTGGCGTGAGCGGATCGTAGCCATGGAGCTGGTACAGGTCGATATGGTCGAGCTGCAGGCGTTGGAGGCTGGCATCGAGCTGGTTCATCAGGTGGTAACGCGACTGGCCGCCGGCGTTGACGACGTTTTCCTGCATCACGCCATACGCCTTGGTGGCAATCACCAGTTCGTTGCGCGGCAATCCCAGTTGCCTGATGGCTTGGCCGGTGATGGTTTCGGATTCGCCAAAACCATAGACATTCGCGGTGTCGAAGAAATTCACTCCGGCGTCGAAGGCCTGCTTGACCAGCGCGGTGGAGTCGTCCTGCGTCAACCCGCCGACCAC
>JBFJZP010000145.1:0-6889 GCA_041622095.1 Burkholderiaceae bacterium
AGGTCGGCGCGCTCGTCGTTCGAATAGAAGAAGGGGAAATTGAGGGCTGAAACCGCGATATTGAAGATCGGCCAGGGGTTGCCGGTGAGCTCGAGTTCGACCGTGCTTTCGATCCGCAATACGTCGGTCTTGCCGGAGAACGACGCCGTCGCGACCGCATTGCCCCAGACATCATGCGCCCACGCGATCGTCGCGTCGGGCGACACCGTCAACGCGTGCGATACGAGTTGCAGTTCACGGCTTTCCCTGGGACGCAGCATCAGCCGATGCGGATTCAGGCTGACCGGGTTGCGGTAGTGATAGACCGTTGTATGGTTGATTCGGATGTGGGTCACGGTGGTGCGAGGCTGCGGCTGAACAGCCAGATTAACACCTTCAGGGGAACCGGGCCGGAGACAAACTCCCCCAACAAACGCTTCGCAACACGCCGCCGTCAAACCAATGGCCTGTCAACGAGGAAAAGTCCGTACGCGTGTTGGCCGATCAGCGCTTTGCCGCGCCGCACGATGGGATCAAGTTCCGCGCCGGTAGGCTGGATGCCGGTGAACCCGACGCCCTCGCCCATGCGGTGCAGGCGAACCAGGGTCTCGAGGAAGAGCCGATCGGCGACTTCGGCGGCCTGCGGGCCCAACTTGCCGACAACCAGCGACTTCGTGAAGACCTCGGTCAACTCGGCCTCGCCGTCCGCCTGGATCCACTTGAGCGCGTGGTTGACGTTTCCCGTCTCGAGCGCGCGGCGTCCATCCGTGACGGCAGCGCCGTCGGCGGTGTCGCAATGGGCTTCGGCGACAGGGAGAATCGCCTCGACCATCGAGTCGAGGAGCGTGGTGAGACGCATGACAGGATCCCTTTCTTGCGCAGTTGCAGATGGTCGAATCACCCTACACCGTTGTCGGCCTGGACTCATTGGCAGGTCTCAAGCCTGGACCAGATACCGTGACCCGGCAGTGACGCTCTTTCAAGCACGCGTCAAGCTTCGAATGCGCAGGATCGTTGGCGTATGCCGGCTTTCGCCATGCAAGCGGTTCGCAGCCTGCGCAAGCCAGCACGGAGCGCACTCTGGCGACCCACTGACGTCGGGCATCGATTACTGGTGTTGCACGACGGGTTGGCAACTGAGCGCGCCTCATCTGGTGAGCATGATCGCTGCACCGACGACCGCCGCCAGCCATACGGTTTCCGCGCCCACCATCAGCATCGGTTGCCAACCGGTGCGCGCGAGTTGCGCAATGCTTGTCTTGAGGCCGAGAGCCGAGATCGCGGTCACGAGACAGGCGCGGGACACCTCGTTCAAACCCTGGGCCAGGGTCGAATTGAAGGCGCCGGCAGAGTTGAGTCCGACCATCACGATGAACATCCACAGGAACCACGGCAGCACCGCCTGGCGCGCCGGGCGTCCGCCTGCCATGTCCTTGGCAGCCGACTGCGCGGCGCCTCGGAACGCGAACGTGATGACGAGCACCACCACCGCCAGCAGCGAGACGCGCAGCATCTTGACGACGGTGGCGACGTCACCGACCTCCGGCCCGAGCATGTAGCCCGCGCCCACCACCTGCGCAACATCGTGGATGGTGGCGCCTAGAAAGATGCCTGCAATCTCGGGTGGCCACCCCAGTGCGCGCGTCAGCAGCGGATACACCACCATGGCCAGCGTCGACAGCAAGGTCACCGCGACGACGATCGTCAGCGTGAAACGATCGCCGTGCCGCTCTCTGGGCAGTACCGCCGATATCGCCAATGCCGCCGAAGCACCACAAATAGCAACCGCGCCGCCGCTCAGTACGCTCTGCGCCCGGCTCATGCCCAGAAATCGACCGAGGGCGAGCGCAAGTGCAAAAGTCAGCACGATCGCGACAACGACGGTCAATGCAGTCGTCCAGCCCAATGCCGCGATCTGCTGACCGGTGATACGCGCGCCCAGCAGCCCCACGCCCAGCCGCAGCACCGAACGGCTGCAGAATTCAATGCCATGGCGCGTGACCGGGTCCTTGCTCAGATGGTGCAGCGCCACACCGAATAGCAGCGCATACAGGAGCGTGGGTCCACCGTGCAGATGTGACACGGCACTGGCCGCCATCGCCAGCGCAGCGGCAAGCCCCACGCCGGGCCATAGTCCGGAACCATGCGACCAGGCCTGGCGTGCTTGCTTGCCGGCCCGCATCAGGGACGCAGAACGATCTTCGGCGCGGCGCTGGCGCCGCTGTCCAGGTCGACAAAGGCCTGCGGCCCGTCGGCCAGCGCGCGCTCCTCAACCCATGATAGATCACCGAACTGGCCCTGGTGCAGCGCCGCGACCGTAGCGCGCAGGTCGGCGGTGGTGTAGGTATAGGTGCCCAGCAGCGTGATCTCGGCCAGCGTCAGCTTGCGCATATCGATCTCGCTGGCCCAGTCCTGCAGGCCGACGTGCATCATGACGCCGCCGGGCTTGACGGCCGCCAGCGCCTGCTGGCGCGTGATCTTGGCACCGACGGCGTCCATCACGTGCTCATACGCGGACTCGGCAAGCGGCGTGTCTCGCGGGTCGATCACCTCGCAGCCGACCGCCCGCGCCAGGGTCTCACGGCGCCGCGGGTTGAGCTCGGTCACCGTCAGGCGCGTGACGCCCAGCCGGCGGTACAACAACGCAGCCAGCATGCCGATCGCGCCGCCGCCGATCACCAGCACGCTGCACTCGTGCAAGGGCCGCACCAGCGCACGCATCGACAGGTTGATCGCATGCCAGGCGGTGGCAGCGGGCTCCGTCAGCGCAGCGGTGAGCGCCGGCATGTCCTGCGGAATCGCCACCAGCGACGCGGCCGGAATGCTCATGAACTCGGCATAAGCCCCGGGGCGGGACATGCCGACCATCGTGCGATTGGCGCACAGATTATTACGTCCCTGAACGCAGTATTCGCAGACGCCACATGTGATCAGCGGGTTGCCGGTCCAGCGCGTACCGGGATCGAATCCGTCGGCCGCCGACTCCTTGATGCGGCCGACGAACTCGTGGCCCAGCACCAGCCCGGGCTTGCGCCGCGGATCGTGGCCGTGCCAGGCGTGCATGTCGGAGCCGCAGATACCCACGGCCTCGATCTGCAGCACGACTTCGCCCGCCTCGAGCGCCGGATCCGGGCGCGTCTGAAGCTGGAGTTCGCCGGGTTGCGTGTAAACGAGTGCTTTCATCGTGTGTCCCTTTCGTGATTGGATTGAAGGACGCCGATACCGGCGGCGATCATCGCGCCGTGTAGCCGCCGTCCACCATCAGCGTCTGACCGGTGATGTAGGCGCTGGCCTCGCTGCACAGGAAGACGGTCGCTCCGTGCAGGTCATCCAGCGCGCCGTTGCGGCCGATGCAGGTCTGCGCCGCATGCCGCTGCGCCAGCGCTTCGTCGGCGAAGACCTTGGCAGTCAGCGCGGTCGGGAAAAACCCCGGGCCGATGGCGTTGCAGGTGATGCCGTGTGGCGACCAAGCCTGCGCGATTGCGCGTGTCAGTTGCACGACGCCGCCCTTGCCGGCGCCGTAAGGTGCACTGTCGGCGAAGGCACGCACGCTCTGCAGCGACGCAATATTCAGGATGCGGCCCCAGCCACGCGTACGCATGCCAGGCGCCAGCGCCTGTGTCAGGAAAAACGGCGCGCCCAGGTGCAGCGCCAATTGCAGTTGCCAGGCCTCGGGCGTCACCGCGTCAAACGGTTGGCGCAGGTTGACGCCCGCCGCATTGACAAGAATATCGACGCCGCCTATGGCCTGCTCGGCCTGGCGGGCCACTGCCTGCAGTCCTGGCAGCACTGACAAGTCGGCGGCCAGCGTGCTGACGGCAATGCCCTCGCCGCGCAGACGCTGCTCAGCCGACTGCAGTTCGGGCTCGCGGCGCGCCACCAACAGCACCTGCGCCCCGGCACGACCCAACGCCAGCGCCATCGCCTCACCGATGCCGGCATTGCCGCCGGTGATCAGCGCACGCCGGCCGGTCAGGTCGAACATCGAAGGGTTGGCCATCGGGCTCAGACCTCGACCTGATCGCCGAGCTCGAACTTCTGTTTGGGGAAGTACTTGGCCAGCCGGTCGTCTGCGGTGCGCGCATGGGCTTCCATGCCCTCCAGTCTCGAGATACGCGCGGTGACCTCGCCGATGTCGCGCGCCGCCTCGCGTGTCATGCGCTGCCAGGTGAAGGTCTTCATGAACTTGTGCACCGACAGGCCGCCGGAGTAACGCGCGGCGCCCTTGGTCGGCAGCACGTGGTTCGGGCCGCTGGCCTTGTCGCCATAGGCGACGGTGGTCTCCTCGCCCATGAACAGCGATCCATAACAGGTCAGGTTCTCGAGCCACCAGTCGAGGTCCTTGGCATGCACCTCCAGGTGCTCGGATGCATACCGGTCGGACACCTCGACCACCTCCTCGCGGGTGTCGCAGACGATCACCTCGCCATAGTCGCGCCAGGCCGAGCTGGCGGCATCACGAGCGGTGGGCGGCAACGCATCGATCAGCTTGGGCACGCGCGCCATCACGTCCTGGGCGAGCTTCTCGCTGGTCGTGAACAGCCACGCCGGCGTCTCGTGCCCATGCTCTGCCTGGCCGACCAGATCGCTGGCGACGATGGCCGGATCGGCAGTCTCGTCGGCGATCACCGCAACTTCCGACGGACCCGCAAAGACATCGATGCCCACCTTGCCGAACAGCGTGCGCTTGGCCTCGGCGACGAACTTGTTGCCTGGGCCGACGATGACGTCGGCCGGCTTGCCGGTGAACAGGCCATAGGCCATGGTCGCGATCGCCTGCACGCCGCCCAAGGTCATGATGACGTCGGCGCCGGCCTTGTTGAAGGCGTACATCAGGTATGGGTGCATCGGTCCGCCGCGAAACGGCCCGGAGCACGCGATGATGGTCTTGACGCCAGCCGCCTTGGCGGTGGCCACGCCCATATACGCTGACGCGATGTGCGCGTAGCGGCCTGCTGGCGCGTAGCAGCCGGCTACGTTGACCGGCAGCACGCGCTGCCCCGCGGTAACACCTGGGTGCAGTTCGGTCTTGAACTCCTTCAGGGAATCGCGCTGCGCCATGGCGAACTTGAACACCTGCGCTATTGCGAAGTCGATATCCTTGCGGACCTGCTCTGGAACGGACTTGGCGTTCTCCTCCAACTGGGCTTTCGTGACGATGATCTCGCCGTCCCACTTGTCGAGTTTCTTCGCGTAGCTGCGCACCGCGGCCTCGCCGTTCTTCTCTATCTCGGCCAGCATTTCGGTGACGACACCTTGTGCGGTGGCGGTTTCGGTTTCTGGCGTCTTGCTCGCCTTCATCAGGTACTTGATGGCCATGTGGAACCTCCTTTGGAAAGGTAGTGGGGAATGGGGCAGTCTGCGCCCCGGGCGATGGTTTACTTGTAGATATCTGGCAGTAGCATGGTGGTCATCTCGGGCACGAACGCGATCAGCAAGGTCACGGCCAGCATCGACAACACGAAGGGCACGGCGCGCCTGGCGATCTTCAGGATCGATTCGCCAGTGAGGCCGGAAACGACGAACAGGTTCAGCCCCAGCGGCGGTGTGATGAAGCCCACGCCCAGCGTCGTGATCATCATGATGCAGAACTGGATCTCGTTCATGCCGATTTCATCGGCCAGCGGCTTGAGCAGCGGCGCCAGGATCACGATATTGGGCGTCGTTTCCATCACGCAGCCCGCGGCAACGAGGATGGCGATCATCAGCAGGATGATCACGTAAGGCTCATTGGACAGGCCCGTCACCAACTGCACGAAACCCTGGGGCACCCCCATCGTCGCCAGTGCCTGCGCCAGCGGCAGCGAGAACGCGATGATGGGCAGGATGACGCCGTTGACCTTGGCCGAGCTCACCAGCATGGCCGGGAAATCGGCGAGCTTGAGCGTGCCCAGCACGAAGCCGATGATGATGGTGACGATGACCGCCACCGCACCGGCCTCCGTCGGTGTCAGCTTGCCGGAGAAGATACCGTAGAAGATGATCGCCGGCACGATGAACGCGTACCAGCCCCGCTTCAGCGCCAGGCCCAGGTTGGACAGCCACTCGCCCATGGAGATCGAGGTCTTGTTCTCATAGGCATAGATGCGGTTGACAACGCTGTTGGTGATGAAGATGCCCGCGAGAATCATCAGGCCGGGGATCAGTGCCGCCTGGAACAGCGTCGAGGCCGAGATGCCGAGCACCAGGCCGATGATGATGTAGGCAATCGAGGGTGGTATCAGGATGCCGGTACAGGCTCCCGCAGCCACCAGCGCACAGGCGTAAGGGCGGGGGTAGCCCGACTCCACGAGGCGGTTGATCGTCATGCGACCCACCGCAGCCGCACCCGCCGCGTCCGAACCCGAAATGGCACTGAACATGCCGCACACCAGCACGGTGGCGGACCCGAAGCCGCTACGTGACCAGGTGGTGAGCGCCTCGGCCACGTCGAGAAACTTGCGGCTGAGCCCGGTGCGCACCAGCACGTCACCGGTCAGGATGAACAGGGGCACGGCCGTCAGCGCGAAAGCATCGATTCCCTCGAACAGCGAGCCGCCAAGCAGCGACAGCGGCAGTACGCCCGACCAGAGCAACAGCGCGATCGACGTCGCCCCGATCGACACCCACACGGGCACACCGAGGCCGATCAGCACGACGAACATCAGGACCGGGCCGTAGAAGCTCCAGCCGAGCGTGAGAACCTGGTCTTCCGAGCCGGGAAAAAGTGAGTTCATTGTGAAGCCCCTGTATCGGAAGCCGAATCAGTCGAACAGACGTTCGCCTTCGAACACGGGACGCCCGTGCCGAATGTCGGAGAGGTCGCGCCAGATGGACTGCAGCAACCGGTACAGCAGCAGACAGAAGCCGAGTGGCACGGCGCTGAGGAACCAGGTCATCGGCAACCTCAGCCCGTGCGATACCGAGAGAT
>JBFJZP010000146.1:0-6883 GCA_041622095.1 Burkholderiaceae bacterium
ATTAATGAAAAATTAACACCCACAGCTGGTACGGTGCCAGACTGGTCAACACAAGCTGCAGGCCTGCGGGCCGCGGCACCCGTTCAATGATTGGAGACACGATGCTGAAACTGTCGAAACTTGCGACCGCCCTGACCCTGGTCCTGGCTGCCGGCGCCACCACTGCCGGCGAGGTGGAGGTGCTGCATTGGTGGACTTCCGGTGGCGAGGCCAAATCAGTCGCCGAGCTCAAGAAGATCATGGAAACCAAGGGCCACAGCTGGAAGGACTTCGCGGTCGCCGGTGGTGGTGGCGATGCGGCGATGACGGTGCTCAAGAGCCGCGTCGTGGCCGGCAACCCGCCTGCGGCCGCCCAGATCAAGGGACCGGGCATCCAGGAATGGGCGCGCGAAGGCGTGCTGGCCAATCTCGACGCCACCGCCAAGGCGGAAAAATGGGACACCCTGCTGCCCAAGGGAGTGGCCGACGTCATGAAATACAAGGGCAACTACGTGGCTGCGCCGGTCAACGTGCACCGCGTCAACTGGATGTGGGCCAACGCCGAGGTGCTGAAGAAGGCCGGCGTGGCCGGCACACCGAAGACCTGGGACGAGTTCTTTGCCGCCGCCGACAAGGTCAAGGCAGCCGGACTGATCGCGGTCGCGCACGGTGGCCAGAACTGGCAGGACTTCACCACCTTCGAGGACGTGGTGCTGGGCGTCGGAGGCGCCAAGTTCTACGAGGATGCGCTGGTCAAGCTCGACCAGAAAGCACTGACCAGTGCGACGATGACCAAGGCGCTGGAGACCTTCCGCAAGATCAAGACCTATACCGACCCGGCCTCGCCGGGCCGCGACTGGAACCTCGCAACCGCGATGGTCATCGACGGCCGGGCTGCCTTCCAGTTCATGGGCGACTGGGCCAAGGGCGAGTTCACCGCAGCCAAGAAGATGCCGGGCAAGGACTACATCTGCGCCGCCGCCCCGGGCACCGGCAATGCCTATACCTTCAACGTCGACTCGTTCGCGATGTTCAAGCTCAAGGACGCCGGCGCGCAAAAGGCACAGGGCGACCTGGCCGCAGCCATCATGGGCACGCAGTTCCAGGAAGTCTTCAACCTGAACAAGGGCTCGATCCCGGTGCGCCTGAACATGGACATGGCCAAGTTCGACGACTGCGCCAAGATGTCGTCCAAGGACTTCGTTGCGACCTCCAAGAGTGGCGGCCTGGTACCGTCGATCGCGCACGGCATGGCGGTCAGCCCGTCGGCTGAAGGCGCGATCAAGGATGCGGTCAGCCAGTTCTGGAACGACGACAAGATCTCGGTCGCCGACGGCGTCAAGAGCATCGCCAAGGCCGCGACTACCAAGTAGGCCCGCCCGCGTAGTCACAGGCCCCGATCCGGCACGGGCCGGATCGGGGCTGCACAGAAAGTGCCCATGAAAAGCGCAGAAAACATACTTCCCAAGCTGGTGATCGCACCGGGCTTCGTACTCGGCTTCGCCTTCATCTACGGCCTGATGATCTGGAACGGCGTGTTGTCGGTCACCGGCTCGCGCATGTTGCCGAACTACGACGAGTTCGTCGGCCTGGAGCAATACGTCGAACTCTGGCAGATGGACCGCTGGTACGTGGCCCTGACCAACCTGGGCATATTCAGCGTACTGTACGTGGGCGGCTCGATGGTGCTGGGCATGGTGATGGCCATTTTCCTGGACCAGAAGGTGCGCGCCGAAGGTTTGCTGCGCACGATTTACCTTTACCCCATGGCCTTGTCGTTCATCGTGACCGGCACCGCCTGGAAATGGATTCTCAATCCCAGCCTGGGGCTGGAAAAGCTGATGCAGGACCTGGGATGGAGCAGTTTCAGCTTCGACTGGCTGGTGCAATCGGACATGGCGATCTACTGCGTCGTGCTGGCCGGCATCTGGCAATCGGCCGGTTTCGCGATGGCGCTATTCCTGGCGGGTCTGCGCGGCATCGACGACAGCATCATCAAGGCGGCGCAGATCGACGGTGCTTCGCTGCCGCGCATCTACTGGCGCATCATCCTGCCGATCCTGCGCCCGGTCGTGTTCTCCATCGTGCTGGTGCTGTCGCACCTGTCGATCAAGAGTTTCGACCTGGTGATGGCGCTGACGGCGGGTGGCCCGGGTTATGCCACCGACGTGCCGGCCACCTTCATGTACGTGATGAGTTTCACGCGCGGACAGATCGGCCTGGGCGCGGCCAGTGCCACGATGATGCTGGCCACCGTGGCCGCGATCGTGGTCCCCTACCTGTACAGCGAACTGCGTGCCAAGCCCCATGAACGCTAAAGCCCTTTCCCGCATCGCGGTCTACAGCCTGCTGCTGATCGCCGCCCTCTTCTTTCTCGCGCCGCTGTACGTGATGCTGGTCACCTCGTTCAAGGACGCCGACGAGATCCGCTCCGGCAACCTGCTGAGCCTGCCCGGCACGCTCAACTTCGAGGCCTGGACGCTGGCCTGGTCGTCCGCGTGTACCGGCGTCGACTGCCGCGGCCTGCAGCCCTACTTCATGAACTCGGTCATCATGGCCGTGCCGGCCGTGCTGATCTCCACCGCCTGGGGCGCCGTCAACGGCTACGTGCTGAGCATGTGGCGCTTCCGGGGCAGCGAGGTGTTGTTCGGCTTCCTGCTGTTCGGCGTGTTCATGCCGTTCCAGGTGGTGTTGCTGCCGATGAGCCAGGTGCTGGGTTTCCTGGGTATTTCGAGCTCCATCGTCGGCCTGATCCTGGTGCATTGCCTGGCCGGCATGGCGGGCACGACGCTGTTCTTCCGCAACTACTACACCGCGATCCCGCGCGAGCTGGTCAACGCGGCGCGCATCGACGGTGCCGGCTTCTGGCGCATCTTCTGGCGCATCGTGCTGCCGATGTCCACGCCGATCCTGATGGTCACGCTGATCTGGCAGTTCACCAACATCTGGAACGACTTCCTGTTCGGCGTGGCCTTCAGCGGCGCCGACAGCAAGCCGGTCACGGTGGGCCTGAACAACATGGCCAACACCACCAGCAGCGTCAAGAACTACAACGTCGACATGGCCGCGGCCATCATCGCCGGCCTGCCGACGATGCTGGTCTACGTGCTGGCCGGGCAATATTTCGTCAAGGGACTCACGGCCGGCGCCGTGAAAGGTTGAATCACATGGCTTCATCACTGCATATCGCGGGCATCCGCAAGACCTTCGGCTCCGGTGCCAAGGCGGTCGAAATCCTCAAGCGCATCGACATCGAGGTCGAACCGGGCGAGTTCCTGATCCTGGTCGGGCCCTCAGGCTGCGGCAAGTCCACGCTGCTCAACATCATCGCCGGGCTCGAGGAACCGACGGAAGGCGAACTGCGCATCGGCGGGCGCAATGTCGTCGGCGTGCCGCCGGCGCAACGCGACATTGCGATGGTGTTCCAGAGTTATGCGCTGTATCCGACGATGACGGTGGCCGACAACATCGGCTTTGCGCTGGAGATGCGCAAGGTGCCGGCGCCCGAGCGCAAGAAGCGCATCCAGGAAGTGGCCGTCATGCTGCAGATCGAACAGCTGCTCGACCGCCGACCGGCCCAGCTCTCCGGCGGCCAGCGCCAGCGGGTGGCGATGGGCCGGGCGTTGGCGCGCGACCCGCAACTGTTCCTGTTCGACGAGCCGCTGTCCAACCTGGACGCCAAGCTGCGGGTCGAGATGCGCGCCGAGATCAAGCGCCTGCACCTGCTCAGCGGCATCACCACCGTCTATGTCACGCACGACCAGATCGAGGCGATGACGCTGGGCAGCCGTATCGCCGTGATGAAGGGCGGCGTGTTGCAGCAGATCGGCACGCCCGACGAGATCTACAGCAACCCGGTCAACACCTATGTGGCCGGGTTCATCGGCTCGCCAACGATGAATTTCATCGACGGCCGCATCGAGCACCAGGACGGTAGCCCGCGCTTCGTGTTCGCCGGTGGCGCGCTCGAGCTGCCCTGCCCGGACGCGCTTGAGGCCACGCTGGGGCAACGCCCCGAACACATCCACCTGAGCGACGATGCGCCCTGGCGCGGCGAAGTCGTGCTGGTCGAACCCACCGGAGCCGACACCTACGTGGTGCTGAAAACCGGCGTCGGCCTGATCACGGTACGGGCGCCGGCCAATACCCGGGTCCGCCTGGGCGAGTCGGTGGGCATGACGGTCAGCGGCAACCACAACAACTGGTTCGACAAGGCCGGCCTGCGCCTGAACGCATGAGAGGCCATCGCATGCGCGGGGGCAAGGCACCGCTGCCGGCGCCCGGGCGCTTCCGGACCCGTCGAGCGGCGGGGCCCTGGCCTGCGGGCCGCGGCACCCCAGGGGCCCGTTCGATGGCCTGTCACGCTGCGCGCTGAGACCATCCGGTCGGGCCCGGGCCTGCCCTGCATCGTCAACGCGGCATGGCCCGCGTCCGGTCGGCAAGCGGCATCACGATCTCGATCCGCAAGCCGTGTGGCTCCATGGCCTGCACCTGGGCCTCGCCGCCGTGGCGGTGCGCGATTTCGCGCACGATAGCCAAACCCAGCCCGCAGCCGCCGGGCTGGTTGCTCGCACGCCAGAAGCGCTGGAACACATGGGTGAGTTCATCGGCGCTCAGGCCGGGCCCGTTGTCTTCGAACACCAGGTGCGCGGCCGCTTCGGATTGCGCCACACGGATGGTCAGCGTGCAGCCTGCACCGGCATACCGCAGCGCGTTGTCGATCAGGTTGGCCATGGCTTCGCGCAGCTGCAATACGTCGCCGTCGACGACCAGGTGCTGCTCGCCTTCGAACCCCAGGTCGAGTCCGGCCGCCAGCGCGCGCGGTGTCCATTCGCGTGCCACGTCGCGCGCCAGCGCGGCCAGGTCGAGCGGGTGCAGGCGCACATGGGCCTCGCTGCGGGCCAGCGTCAGCAACTGGTGCACCAGGTGCGCACTGCGTTCGGCGCCGGTGAGCACCTTGCCCAGGCGCTGGCGCAGTTGCGGGTCGCTGGCTTCCTGCTGCGCCAGTTCCACCTGGCTGATCAAGCCGGCCAGGGGCGTGCGCAACTGGTGCGCTGCGTCGTTGAGGAATCGCTTTTCCTGGTGCACGCTGCGCGCCACCTCGTCGAGCAGGCCGTTGATCGCCTGCACCAGCGCATGCACTTCGCTCGGGGCCTGGGTCATGCCGATGGGAGACAGCGCGTTGACCGAGCGGTGCTCCACCTGGCCGGTGAGACGGGTCAGCGGCGCGAGGCCGCGCCGGATGCCGCCATGGACGAGCAGGCTCAGCAACAAACCCAGCGCGAGCAGGGGCGCCAGCATGTCGGCGACCAGGTCGCGCGCGATCTGCTGCTGCACCGCCAGGCCCTTGCTGACCTGCACCCGCAAGGTCTGCGGCGCATCCGTTTCGCCATAACCCAGGTCCAGCACCACGACGCGCTGGGGTTTGCCGTCCACCTGCGCCCGGTACAGCAAGGGTTCTCCGGCCAGCGGAGGGTCCTGCGCAGGTTGCGGCAATTGCTGGTTGCCGAGCAGGAACCGGCCGGGAGGCGACGACACCATGTAGCTCAGCTTGTCCTTGGGGTCCTGCTCCAGCACATCCTGGGCCGCACGCGGGAAGTCGATCAGCAATCCGGAGCCGATCGGCTTGACCTGGCGCGCCAGCGCCCGCACCGACTGTGTCAGCGACTGGTCGATCGCCTTCTCGGCATAACTGAGCGCGATGCGATACGCCAGCACGCCGCCGCCGGCCCACAACACCAGTTGCGGCAGCAGCAGCCACAGCAGCAACCGGCGGCGCAGGGACAGGCTGGGCGACTGCGGCATGGAGGCAGGCTCACGAACTGCCAAGTTCGAGCATGTAGCCCAGGCCGCGGATGTTGCGGATGTTCAGCGCCGGATGGGCCAGCTTGCGGCGCAGCCGGTGCACATAGACCTCCAGCGCATTCGACGCCAGGCCGCCGGACTCGCCCGACTCGGACTGCCACGCCGCCAGCACGTCCTCCCGGCTGACCACCTGGCCCTGGCGCGCCAGCAACAGGCCGAGCAACGCCCATTCGCGCTGGGTCAGGTCGACCGGCTCGTCCACCAGCCAGGCACGCGGTAATTGCGGATCGATGCGCAGCAGCGGCGCCGTCCCGGCCCCCGTGTCCGGTGCGCCGGCCCAGGTCGAGGCGGCCGGGCCGAACGCCGGCAACTTGGCCCGGCGCAGCATCGACTGCAGCCGCGCCTTGAGCTCGTCGCCGTTGAAGGGTTTGGTCAGGTAGTCGTCGGCACCGGCGTTGAGCCCGGCGACCCGGTCCTCGACCCCGTCGCGTGCGGTGAGGATCAGCACCGGCAGCGTCGGCAGTTGTTCGCGCAGCCGCTTCAGCACGCTCAGGCCGTCGATGCGCGGCAGGCCCAGGTCCAGCACGACACCATCGAACGCACTGTCGGCCAGCCGGGCCAGCGCCGACTCGCCGTCCGGCGCCATGCTCACCTGGTGCCCGGCATGGCCCAGCAGGCTGCCCAGCGCATCGCGCAGCAGTTCATCGTCTTCCACAATCAGCAGGTGCGCCATGGCGCGAATTATCCGGGCAATTGCTGCGCCGTTTGTCCTGCGCCGGCTGTCGTCCGGCGGACCGGCCCGGTATCAGGGCCGCCGGGTCATGCGCCGGCCATGCGCGATGCCGACTGCACCGTGTTGTGCACCAGCATCGTCACCGTCATCGGCCCGACACCGCCGGGCACTGGCGAGATGTACGAGGCTTTCTGGCGCACGCCCTCGAAATCCACATCACCCACCAGGCGGCCGTCGGGCAGGCGGTTGATGCCGACATCGATGACGACGGCGCCGGTGCGCACCATCTGCGGCAGGATCAGGTTCGGCCGGCCGGCGGCCACGACCAGGATGTCGGCCAGGATCGTGAACTGCGCCAGGTCGCGC
>JBFJZP010000147.1:0-6878 GCA_041622095.1 Burkholderiaceae bacterium
CCTGCGCTGTCAAGGCGCCGGGATTTGGCGATCGCCGCAAGGAAATGCTGCAGGACATTGCCATCCTCGCCGGAACAACCGTGATCAGCGACGACCTCGGGCTTGCGTTGTCCAAGGCGACCCTGGCCGACCTCGGACGGGCCAAACGCGTGGAAGTGGGAAAAGACAGTACGACGCTGATCGGCGGCGCCGGTAGCGAGCAGGCGATCCGCGACCGGATCGCGGCGATCCGCAGGGAGAAGGAGCTGGCCAGCAGCGAATACGACCGTGAAAAACTGGATGAACGTGCGGCCAAATTGTCGGGGGGTGTGGCGCTGATCAAGGTTGGCGCCGCAACGGAAACCGAATTGAAGGAACGCAAGATCCGCGTCGAGGACGCATTGCATGCGACCCGGGCCGCGGTAGAGGAGGGAATCGTTCCGGGCGGTGGTGTGGCACTGCTTCGGGCGCGCCAGGCGCTGGAGGACATCAAGGGCGCGAATCTGGACCACGACTGCGGATTGCGCATCGTTGCCCGCGCGCTGGAGGAGCCGATGCGGCGCATCGCGCGCAACGCAGGCGATGAACCGTCGATCGTGCTCGATCGCGTGTGTGCGTCCGCCGATCCCGCTTACGGTTACAACGCAGCGACCCGCGAATATGGCAACTTGTTGCAGATGGGGGTGATCGATCCGGCCAAGGTGACGCGGCTGGCATTGCAGAACGCGAGTTCCATCGCCAGCCTGATCCTGACCACGGACTGCTTGATCGCCAATGTGCCACCCTCCAGGCCCGCAGGCGGGGCTGGCGCTGCGGCGGTTGCGCCGGAATTCCAGGGGGTGTGATCATGCTGAGAACCGGATTCAGCGCAGCGCGTCACTCTGGAAACAGGGTCACCGGAACCGCGTCGGCGCAATGGAGTTATTGGCTGCCGGACGTCGGGTCGTCGGGCTTGTCCGGCGAATGCAGCATAGGAGACAGCATGCGCGGCCTGGTGTTGCTGATCTGCGATCGCAATCGCAATCGCAATCGCAATCGCAATCGCAATCGCAATCGCAATCGCAATCGCAATCGCAATCGCAATTGGGACGTTGACAGTGGCGGCGACAGTGACAGTGACCGGTCCATCGCGCGGGTGTTGAAACACCACGGTCTGGGAACCTTGCTGTTGCAACTGCCGGAAAGTCCGGATCCGGGAGAGGGTTGCAAGGGGTCGGAAACAGATGAATTGGGTGAACGCGTGTCGCATGCGCTGGCGTGGCTGGCCCGGTCCGACCGCCTCTCGGCTTATCCGTGCTGTTTGCTGGGTGTCGGCGTCGGCGCGGCGCCGGCATTGCTGGCCGCGGCGTCCCGCCCCGCCCAGGTGAGCGCGCTGGTGACGAGTGGTGGCCGGCCCGACCTGGCTTGGCCAAGCCTTTCGCTGGTGCAGGCACCCACCTTGTTCCTCGTCGGAGGCGACGACCTCCTGGGCCAGGTGTCCCACCGGCATGCATTGGCCTCGCTGCATTGTGAAAAGCGATACGAAGTGATACCGGATGTCACCGATCTGTTCGACGAACCCGTCGCTCAGCAAAGCATGGCCGCGATGGCGGCGCAATGGCTTGACGACCATGTGAAAAGCGATCAGACGCAATGATCTGAAACACGGCGCGGTTGCGCCGGGATGGCAAGAACGCCAGGAGACACACGATGTTGGAAATGATTGGCAATCTGGAGCGGGCCGAGCTGGCCGAGCGGGCTGAGCGGCGGCGTCCGGCACTCATGCTGCCGAAGGCGGCCGAGCCCGAACTGGAGCAGAACACCTACGCCATGGTGCTGGCCGGGGGCCGTGGATCGCGTTTGCAGCCACTGACGGACGACTGTGCGAAGCCGGCGTTGCCTTTCGCCGGTTCGCTGCGCATCGTTGATTTTGCCCTTGGCAACTGCGTCAATTCAGGCATTCGACAGATCGGATTGCTGACCCAATACCAGTCGCAGAGCCTGGTCCGCCATGTGGCGCGCGGTTGGAGCAACCTGGATCCCGGCCGTGGCGAATTCGTCGACGTCATGCCGGCACAGGCGCAGAACGGCGAGGGCCGGTACCGCGGAACGGCCGATGCGGTGTACCAGAACCTGAAGCTGTTGCGCGCGTCGGGCGCGCGGTACGTGCTGGTGCTGGCCAGCGATCACGTCTACAAGATGGACTATCGCCGGATTCTCGCCGCGCATGTCCGGCGCCAGGCGGACGTGACGGTCGCATGCATCGAGGTGCCGCTGCGCGAGGCCAGCGGCCTTGGCATCATGCAGGTCGACGACAACGGTCGGATCACGGCGTTCGATGAAAAGCCTGCGCAGCCGTCGCCGATAAGCGGTCGTACCGGCGTGGCGCGGGCCAGCATGGGTGTCTACGTCTTCGGCACCGACTTCCTGTGCCGGGAACTGTCCCGGGATGCAGAGGATCCTGCGTCGCGGCATGACTTCGGCCACGACATCATTCCATCGTTGCTGGCCCGTGCGTGTGTCATGGCCCATGACTTTGCGGACAGCTGCGTCGGTGCAGCCAGTGCCGCGGCGGCCTATTGGCGTGACGTGGGAACGCTGGACGCGTATTGGTCCGCGAACATGGATTTCATTCGGGCCACTGCGCCGCTGGACCTGTATGACGAAGCCTGGCCGATTCGCGGACAGTTGTCCGCCCTGGCGAGTGCAAAGATCGTATCCGACGCCAACGGGCAGCATGGCTGCGCCACCGACTCCCTCGTCTGCGGCGGCTGTGTGGTGCAGGGTGCAAGCGTGCTGCGCTCGCTGCTGTTTCCTGGCGTGCGCGTGGGCAGTGGGAGTGTCGTGGAGGACGCATTGGTGCTGCCGGGGGTGTCGATCGGCCGCGGAGTCAAGCTGCGCCGCGCCATCGTCGCACCGGGTTGCGTACTGCCCGACGGCATCCGCATCGGCGTTTCCGATGGTGCGGATCGGTTGCGATTCACCGTGACGTCCCAGGGAGTGACCGTGGTGACACCGGGCATGCTGACCCCGTTGGGCGGCATGGCGACGCTGGCGTGACGTGTTCGACCGGTCGGGTCACATATCGGCAAATTCCGAATCCTGATCGTTCAGGTTGTGTTCCAGTCCGAAGCGGATCAGCGCCGCCATGTTGGGCAGACCCAGCTTGTCCTTGATCCGCGCCTTGTGTGTGCTGACGGTCTTGATCGACAGATGCAACTCCTGTGCGATGTCGGTCAGCCGCTTTCCGGCGACGATTCGGCGCAATACGTCCAGTTCGCGGTCGGACAGCCCGGACAGTTCAGGCTCCCGGGACTGGCCATTGAGTTGCTGTACCACCCGTTCTGCCAGGTTGCTCGATACATAGGTCCCGCCGGACGCGACCTTGCGCACGGCGGTCACCAGTTCGGTTGACGCGCTGTCCTTGGTCACGTAGCCGTTCGCGCCGGCCTTGAAGGATCGCATGGCGTATTGCTCCTCCCCATGCATGCTCAGTACCAGGATGGCAACGTCCGGATGATCCGATCGGATGCGCCGGATCAGGTCCAGGCCGCCCATGCCGGGCATGGACAGATCAACGATCGCCAGATCGAAATGCCGTTTTCTCAGGCATTCGATCGCCTGGTATGCGGTTCCTGCCTCGGTGATGCGCCATTCGTGGGCGATCGGCTCGAGGACCCGCTTGAGCCCTTCACGCACGATGGTGTGATCGTCGACCATCAGCAGGCCGAAGCGCGGGTCGGTGTCGATATCGATGTCGGTAGGCGTGGTCGTCATCATGTATTTCTATGGGCCGGCGGCCAGGATCCGGCTGCTGCCGAACTCGCACGCGTCTTGACCGGTACTTTGATGGACTTGCCGGTCAACGGGATTCGCGCCGTGATGAAGGGCTGCTGCTCGCCCCAGTCGCTGATGACCAATGCGCCGCCCAGCATATGGGCCCGGTCGCGCAGCGTCTGCGTCAGTGCGGCGATCGCTGCCGCGCTTTCGGCAGACGCGGTGTCGCCCGTTTCGCAACTCAGGCTGAGCGCCAGGTTGTCCGGTTCGCGTGTCAGGCTGATGGTTGTTGCGCAGCCTTTGGCATGCTGGGCCACATGGTGCAGCAGGTCCTGTGCCATGCGGTAGATTGCGATCGCCACGCGTTCATCGGGCGCCGGGTCTATTTCCTGCAGATCGACACGGATGTCCAGCCCGAGCCGCCGTGATGTGTCGTGCGCCACCCACTCGATGGCTGCGCTCAGCCCGAGATCGTCGAGCATCGGAGGACGCAGCCCGATGGCAATCCGGCGCACATCGGCGACGGCTTCATCCAGGGACGCCAGTATGGCGGCAATGCGCTGCGCATAGTCGTGCGACTCGGCTTTCCGATCGAGGCTTCCCAACTCCATCTTCAGTGCACTCAGCCGCTGCCCCAGTTCTTCGTGCAACTCGCGTGAGACATGCCGGCGTTCGGCCTCTCGCGCATCCAGCGTATCGTTGGCAATGCGCCGGTCGGTTTCGGCGAGCTTGCGCGGCGTGATGTCGGTCAGCGTCACCCGCAGTACCGATGGCCCATCGGGCTGCGCCACGGACAGGCAGTCCAGTTGCCCGCTGAAGGTTTCACCATCGTCGCGCACCAGGTCCAGTTCCAGTTGCAGGGTCTCCTGCATCTGCATGGCCTGGCGCAACTGCCGGTGCCACAGGTAGGTCTGCGTTGGCGCGACGACGCGCGAGAAACCCCGTCCGAGCAAGGCTTGGCGATCAATGCCCAGCATCTTCGCGCCGGTCAGGTTCGCTTCCCGGACAAGACCTTTGTCGTCCAGGGTGAAGTAGCCGATGGGGGCGAAATCGTACAGATCGATGAACCGGTCGCGGGCGGAGGCCAGGCCCACATGGGCAAGGCGCAACTCCTCATTCTGCATTTCCAGCTCGACCTGGTGGACCTCGAGTTCGTGTACCAGCTCGGCCCGTGACGGGGTGTCTGCCAGGGCTCGCTCGCACTGCGCAGCAGTCTCGCTTGCGTTCTTGCGTGGCTTGCGTATCGCGCGGCTCATGATCCTGGCAACTCCGGAATGCCCCCTGACGTGGTGATGCCCGGTTCGGGATTCGGGGCCCGGCCCGAAGGCGCCGCGACTTGCACCCTGTCGATCGGCACACGGACCAGGATTCGCGCCCCGCCGCTGCGCGAATTGCCGATCTCGAGTTGCCCGCCAAGCATGTACGCGCGTTCGCGAATGCCCAACAGCCCGTGCGAACCCTCCCGCAGCGCCTTCGCCGTGTCAAATCCGATACCGTTGTCCTGCACCATCAGCACCAGCTCGTCGGCCTTGCGCTGCAGCTGGATCTTGACTTTCGTCGCCTTTGCGTGGCGCGCAACGTTGGTCAAGGCCTCCTGCACCATGCGGTACATCGCAATCGCGGCGGAATCGATCAGCCCGAGATCCTGCTGGATCAGGTCGTGCTTGACGGCGATGCCGGTGCGTTTTTCCCACCCGATGGCGAGCCACTCGATGGCAGATGCCAGCCCCAGGTCATCCAGCATCAGCGGGCGCAGATCGGTTGAAATGCGGCGTACCGATGCGATGGTTTCTTCCACCATGGCGAGCATCGATGCGATTCGTTCGCGCGCGGTCACGGGGACTGCGGATGTAAGCCTGGACAAATCCATCTGCAATGCAGTCAGACGCTGTCCAAGCTCATCGTGCAACTCGCGTGCAATCCGGCGCCGCTCCTCCTCGCGCGCATCGGTCAGGCTGGCCGATAGTTGGCGCAGTTCCCGGCGCGATCGTTGGAGCTCGCGGTTCTCCCGGTTTCTGTGGGTGTAGTCGGTGATGACCATCTGGACAGTGGTTGCGCCATGATCCGGCAGGCCCGCTATCGCGATTTCGACTTCGCGACGGTCTCCATCCGGGCGACTGATCCACGCGTTGGTGGTCAAGGCGGGACCATTGCGGCCCTGGGCCAGCGCGTTCGAAACCGAGGTCTTGACTGCATCGCGGCACTCGGGAGCAAGCAGGGAATAAGCCGAACGGCCCAGCAGATCCTGTGGGCTGGCTGCGCCGAACAAGGTGACGCAGGCGCAATTGGCAAACACGATCTGATCCTGGTCGCTGATCCAGATCGCGATCGGGGAGACCTCGAATACCGCGCGCAACCGGTTGTTCAATGCCTCGATTTCGCTACGCAGTTCACGAACTTCGCTGAGATCACGCAGGAGCGCCGTGAAGAAGCGCCGAGGTCCCATGTCGTCGATGACGTCCAGGCGCGAGATGGTGACCTCCACCGGAAACTCGGTGCCATCGGCACGCAGCCCCATTACGTTTGCGCGCTCGCCCATGGGGCGCTCTGCCGTCCCGGACTGATCGAACTCTCGCACGCGCAACACGTGGTCCTTTCGATAGCGCTTCGGAATGAGCCGACCCAGGCCCATGCCCAGGGCCTCGACTGCGGAAAACCCGAACATGCGTTGCGCGGCGGGGTTGATCATCACGACCCGCTGGTCTTCGTCGATCGTGATGATGGCTTCGCGCGCTGCCTGGACAATCGCGTCGTTGACGAAGGCGAACGGGTTGAGTGCATGCGAAGAACCACCGGCAGACCCGGGTCCGGGGCGCAGCGCGTGCGCCCTTGAGAACGGGTGGAGGCCACTGGTCATGGGATTCCTCGTGTCATGGTAGATCGAGCCGGAAATCGCGCTCGCTCCTGCCGACCACCAACCATCTTACCGGCGCAAGGCCTGCTGCAGCACATCTACCGTGCTGCTGTTGACATTTATCAAAGAACCGAAGCTTGGTGGCCGCGTTGAGGTCCATGCCGCAGGGATTGCCCACGGGGCTCTCTCCCAGAGGGGTTAGGAATATTCCTAACGACACGTCGGTTTTGTCCTATGCATTGCGGAACATGCTGACAGCAAGTTCGCCATCGCGCCGATTGCCGGTGCG
>JBFJZP010000148.1:0-6830 GCA_041622095.1 Burkholderiaceae bacterium
GACCAGCACATCGTAACGGGCCTTGGCCAGGTCGCGTTTGGTCTGGAACAGCTGGCTCTGGGCATTGAGCACGTCGATATTGATGCGCACGCCGACCTGGTAACCCAGCTTGTTGGCGTCGAGCGAACTCTGGCTCGAGGTTTCCGCCGCCTCGAGAGCCTTGGCCTGGCCTTGGCCGGACAACACACCGAAGTAGGCGGCGCGGGTGGCCTGCGACACGGCGCGCCGCGCCGCTTCCAGGTCGCTGCGGGCCTTGTCTTCGAGCGCCAGGGTTTCCTTGATGCGGTTCTGGATCGCGTAACCCGAGAACAGCGGCAGGTTGAATGCCAGCGCGACCGTTGCCACATTGGTGCGGCTGTCCAGCCGTGACGATGCGCTGCCGTCGTTGTGGACCACGGCAAAGCTGCCGTTGAGGTCGAGCGTCGGCTTTTCACCGGTCTGCGCCTTGCGCGTCTCCAGCTGGGCCACCTCGAGCGCCACCGTGGCCTGGCGCAGCGCCGGATGCAGGTCGATCGCCTGATTGACCCAGGTGTTGACATCGGGTGGCAACAGTGCCGGCAATACCACCGGCGGTGCCAGTGGCTTGGGCGCGATGCCTTCCTTGCCGATCAACTGGTTCAGTGCCAGTTGCTTGACCCGCAGGTCGTTGGCAGCGGCGATTTCCTGCGCCAGCACCAGGTCGAAACGTGCCTGCGCTTCACGGGTATCGGTGATGGTGCTGGTGCCGACTTCGAAATTGCGCTTGGCCGCGGCCAGTTGCTCCGCCACGGCGGTTTTCTGGGCGTCGACGAAGGCCACCGCGTCCTGCGCCGCCAGCACGTCGAAATAGGCCTGGCTGACCCGCACGATCAGGTCCTGCTCGGCAATCTCGAGCGCGGCCTGGCCTGCGATCAGTGACTTCTGGCCCTGCTCGTAGGTCAACTGGTTGCCGGGCCGGTATAGCGGATGCGAGGCGCTGACGGTTGCGCTCTGGGAACCGTAGGCCGATTTCGGCACCGTCACGTTGGCATCGAGCGACGTGCGCGACATTGCCATGGCCAGGTTGACGGTCGGCAAGGTGCCGGCGCGCGCCTGGTCGGCCTTGGCGACGGTGGCATCGTATTGCAGCTTGGCCGACTGGTAGGCCGCGTCGTAGGCCCGCGCGGTCTCGTAAAGCTGCACCAGGCTTTGCGCCTGTACCGGCAGCCATCCCGACAGGGCCAATCCCAGCAATACCGGCAGACGGCGCAGTCGGAGCATGGCGGAGCGGCTTTCAGGTGCAGTCGGTCGGTCGTGCATGGTGGGTATTTCCAGGGTTGGTCGATGAAGGTGAGACAGGTGGTCGGTCGCGCCGGATCGGCAGGCTCAATACTGCGGGATCGTGTTGTCGATCTCGTCCGTCCAGGCGTGGATGCCACCGGCGATGTTGGCGACGCGGCTGAAGCCCTGATTCTGCAGGAACTGGGCCACCTGCATGCTGCGGCCACCGTGGTGGCACAGGCAGGCGATCGGGGTGTCGGGGTCGAGCTCGCTCAGGCGCGGCGGCACGCTGCCCATCGGAATGGCCAGCAGCCTGAAGTTGTCGGCTGCCCGGATGCTGGCGGTACGCAACTCAGCCGGTTCGCGCACGTCGAGCACGACCGCCTGGCCGGCATCGCGATGGCGTTCAATCCAGCCGGACAATTCGCGGGGGCGGATCTGGTCAATCATGTTCTGGGTAATCTCTGAGGGGGAAGACGGCCGGTTCAGAAGCTGAAACGCGACGGTTCGGGGAAGTTTTCCAGGCGTGGCGCCACCGTGTCCCAGGGCTGCGTGGTGCGGTAATCGGAGTCGCCGACGCGGGTCACGAAGGTCGCGCGCATCACCGGTTCGTCGCCGACGATGGCACCCAGGCGGCCGCCGATCTTGAGATGCTTGAGCAGTTGCTCCGGCACCAGCGTCGTGGAGCCGCTGAGCACGATCACGTCGAACGGCCCTTCGACCGGCACGGCGCCGGCGCCGTCCTGGTGCCGTACCTGGGCATTGTGGATGCCGGCCATTTGCAGGTTGGCGTTGGCCAGCGCAACCAGCTCGGCGCGAATGTCCAGCGTGATCACGCGCTGGGCACGGTGCGCCAGCAAGGCCGCCATGTAGCCCGATCCGGCGCCTATCTCCAGCACTTTTTCATGTTTCTGCACCGCCAGGTCCTGCAACATGCGGGCCTCGACGCGTGGCGCGAGCATGCACTGGCCGCCGGGAAGCGGGATTTCCATGTCGGCAAAAGCCATCGCCTTGTACGGCGCCGGCACGAAATCCTCCCGCTTGACGACGGACAACAGTTGCAGCACATGGGCGTCGAGCACCTCCCAGGGGCGGATCTGCTGCTCGATCATGTTGAAACGGGCTTGTTCGATGTTCATGGCGCTGTGCATGCGGAAGTCTCGCAAAAAGTCAGGTCGGGCGTTCGATTTTAGGGGCTTGGGCGTCCGGCGCCCGGATGCCGAGCATGCGCCGGGTCCATTGGGCCAGATCGTCCATATAACAGTAGGCCACCGGCACCACCACCAGCGTCAGCAGCGAGGAGGTGATGACGCCGCCGATCACCGCCTGGCCCATGGGCGCCCGCATCTCCGAGCCTTCGGTCAAGGCGAAGGCCAGCGGCACCATGCCGAACACCATCGCCAGCGTGGTCATCAGGATCGGCCGAAGCCGGACCCGGGCCGCCAGCAGCAGGGCCTCGTCGCGTCCGAGGCCCGGAATGACACTTCCATCGGGTGCGACGCGGTCCGCGCGGGCCCGGATCGCGAAATCGACCAGCAAGATCGCATTCTTGGTTACCAGTCCCATCAGCATCACGATGCCGATGACCGAGAACATGGACAAGGCGGAGCCGAAGAACATCAGCGCCAGCACGACGCCGATCAGCGTCAGCGGCAGCGAGGTCATCAGCGCCAGCGGCTGCAGGAAGCTCTTGAACTGGCTGGCCAGGATCATGTAGATGAAGACAATCGCCAGCACCAGCGCCGAGATCGCATAGCCGAAAGCCTCGTTCATGTTCTTGGTCGAGCCACCGAACTTGTAGCTGTACCCCGGCGGGATGTCGATCGTGTCCATCGCCTGGCCGATGGCGGCCGACACCTCGCCGGTGGAGCGCCCGCTGACATTGGCGGTCACGCTGACCTCGCGGGTGAGGTCGCGCCGGTTGATCTGGTTCGGGCTGGTGGCGTCGCGGATCTCCGCCACCTGGTTCAGGCGCACCACGCGCAGGCTGCCGTCGGCATTGCTGCCGACCGCAAACGGCAGCCGTTCGAGATCCTGCGCCGCATTGCGCGATGCGCTGTCCAGCCGCACGTTGACATCATAGGTCTGGTCGTCGCTGGCGCGCCAGTTGCCGACCGTCTGGCCGGCCACCATGGTGCGCAGCGTCGCGCCGATCTGGCTGATGCCCAGGCCCAGGTCGGATGCCACGTCGCGCCGGATCTTCACGTCGAGCGTAGGTTTGTTCGCCTTGACGCTGGAGTCCAGGTCGACCAGGCCGGGGATGGTGCGCACCTCGTTCATCGCCAGCAGCGCGATCCGTTCGAGCTCCTGCTGGTCCGGCCCCTGGATCGAGAATTGCAACTGCTTTTGCCCGCCGACCGAATCGAGCAGGCCGACATGGGTGACGGTGATACCGGCCACCTGGCGCAGCCGCTCGCGCATCACCACCGACATCTGGTCGACGCTGCGCTGGCGGTCCTTGCGATCGACCAGCCGGACATAGACGCTGGCGTAGATCTTGCCCTGGGCATTGCCGGTGTTGATGGTTGTCAGCGTATAGCGCACCTCCGGCATCGCGCGCACGATGGCCTCGACCTGGCGCGCCTTGGCCTCGGTCACCTCGAGCGAGGATCCGACCGGGGTATGGAAGTCGATCGTGGTTTCCGAGAAGTCGGACTTCGGTACGAATTCGGTGCCCAGCAGCGGCACCATGAGGACGCTGCTGATGAAGATCGCCAGCGCGATCAGTACCGTGCCGATGCGGTGGCGCAGCGACCAGCGCAGGATGCCCTGGTAAGCCTCGATCAGCAGGTCGGTGCCGCGGTCGAATGCGCCGGTGACGCGGCCGATGGTCTTGTCGTAGAAGCTGCGCGGTGCATGCCGCTGTCCATGGGCTTCGATGCTGGGGTCGTGCCAGATCGACGACAACATCGGGTCCAGCGTGAAGCTGACGAACATCGAGATCAGCACCGCGGCGACGATGGTCAGGCCGAACTCATGGAAGAACTTGCCGATGATGCCGCCCATGAAACCGATCGGCAGGAACACCGCGACGATCGACAGCGTCGTGGCCAGCACGGCCAGGCCGATCTCCTGCGTGCCGTCGAGTGATGCCCGGTATGCGCTCTTGCCCATCTGCACGTGGCGCACGATGTTCTCGCGCACCACGATCGCATCGTCGATCAGCAGGCCGACGCACAGGCTCAGCGCCATCAGCGTGATCATGTTGATCGTGAAGCCGAACATGTTCATGAACAGGAAGGTGCCGATGATCGCGATCGGCAGCGCCAGCCCGGTGATCACGGTGGAGCGCCAGGAGTTCAGGAACAGGAACACGATCAACACCGTCAGCACCGCACCCTCGATCAGCGTCTGGCGCACATTCGTCACCGAGACCCGGATCTGGCGCGATCCGTCGGAGATCGGCTCCAGGCGCACGCCGGGCGGAAGCTGCTTGCGGATCTCCGCGACCGCCGCCTGCAGTCCGTCGACGACGGCGATGGTGTTCTCGTCCTGCGATTTCTGCACCGTCAGCAACAAGGTGCGCTCGCCGTTGTACAAGGCCAGGCTGTCGATTTCCTGCGGGCCGTCGACGATGCGCGCCAGCTGGTCCAGCCGCACCGGCGCGCCATTGCGCCGCGCGACGATGATCTTGCCGAAGTCCTCCGGCCGCTCGATGCGGGCCTCGATCTGAACCACACGCTCCTGCTCGCGCGAGCGGATGGCGCCCAGCGGCAGGTCCTGGTTCTCGCTGCGTACCGCCGCGACCACCTGGTCGGGGGTCAGTCCATACGCCTCCAGTGCCTGTGGGATCAGGAACAGGTTGATCTCGCGCTTGGTGCCGCCGACGACACTGACCGAACCGACGCCACGGACGTTCTCCAGCCGCTTCTTGAGAGTCTGTTCCGCCCAGTTGGTCAACTCGACCGCTGTCGGCCTGCGCACCGGTGTCGACCCCTGGGTCGCAGCCTCGTCCGGAATCAGCGCGATCGACCAGATCGCACGCGAGGCCAGGTCGAAACGCAGCACCCGGGGTTCCTTGACCTCGGTGCGCAGCAGCGGCTTGACCGCCGCCACTTTCTCGCGCACATCGTCCGCGGCCTTGCGTCCGTCGATATGCAGGCCGAACTCGATCACCACCACCGACTGGCCTTCGTAGCTGCGCGACGTCAGCGCGTTGATGCCGGCGATCGCATTGACGCCTTCCTCGACCTTCTTGGTGACCTCGCTCTCGACGATCTCCGGACCGGCGCCCGGATATTCGGTGATGACGACGACCACCGGGAAATCGATGTTCGGAAACTGGTCGATCTGCAGGCGCTGGTAGGAGAACAGGCCCAGCACCACCAGCGCCAGCATGACCATGGTCGCGAAGACCGGGTTCTGCAGGCTGACGCGGGTAAACCACATGGTCTACACGCCGCTGGATGGGAGTTTGACGCTGGTACCTTCGCGCAGTTGGCCGACCGAGCCGGCGATCACCGGCGTGGATTCGCCGATGCCGGAGACCTCCACCATCCATGCGCCGTTGACCAGGCCACGTGCGCCGAGTTCCACCGGCTGGTGGACCACCTTGTTGTCACGCACCAGCTGCACATACGGGCGCGGCTTGTCGGTGCGTACCGCGCTGACCGGGATTGCCAGTGCATCGATGCTGGCGATGGTCAGGCTGCCCTGGGCGAACAGGCCCTGGCGCAGGCCGGGCGCCGGGTCGAGCGCCAGATAAACCAGTACCGAGCGGCTGCCGGCCATGACGGTCGGGTTGATCCGCACCACCCGCGCCGATATCGGTGCGCTGCTGCCTTCGATCTGCAACTGCGCAAGCTGGCCGAGCCGCACCAGCGGCGAATCGGCCGCGGCCAGGCTGGCCTCGAGTTCCAGCTGGCGGATATCGACCAGCTCCAGCACCCGGCCATCGACACCGATGCGTTCGCCGTTTTGCGCCAGTCGCTGCGCCACCACGCCGGTGATCGGCGCGCGCAACACCGTGTCCTGCAATTGCTTGCTGATCACGTCGACACCGGCCACCGCCGCGCGGTAGTTTGCCTGCGCACTGGCCAGGCTGGCGCCAGAGGAGTCCAGCGCCCACTTGGAGATGAATCCCTGCTGGACCAGGCTGTTGTTGTTGTCGTGGGTGCGCTGCGCGATGTCGACCTGGGCCTTGGCCGCCTGCGCCTGTTGCTGCGCCTGGCGCAGTCGGGCCTCGGTATCGGTGGCGTCGACCCGGGCCACCACCTGGCCGGCCTGCACCGGGTCGCCTTCGCGCAGCGACAGGTCCTGCAGTTCGCCGGCCACGCGCGCCTTGATGAAGGCGGATCGGGTGGCCTTGAGCGAGCCCGACACCGGCAGCACCTGCGTCAGTGACTGGCTGCGCACCGGCACCAGGTCGGCGGCCACCAGGTCCACCACCGACTCGACCCGCGCGGTGTTCTGGCTGGCCGCCTGCTGTGCCGCCTGGCGCTGCTGGAAGGCGCGCATCACGCCGAAGGTCAACGCGGCCAGTGCCAGCACGATGACCAGCCATTTCAGGATACGTTTCATGGCTGCGCAAGTCCGCCTGGCTGTGTCGTCGACAGGCCATGGAGCAAGGTGTCGATCTGGGCGTCGAGATC
>JBFJZP010000149.1:0-6808 GCA_041622095.1 Burkholderiaceae bacterium
AGCGCAAGCCGGCTCTCCGCCGAAGGACTGACCGTGGGAGGAGCCAGCTTCAGGATTGGCGAACCAGCGACCGACGCCCGGAAATAGCCGGCAAGTGCTGTCTGGCACGCCTGCCCGAGCCGTCTATCCGTGCGCCAGGCCACACCCATGCCGCCTGTAGCGCAATGGGGTAACCGGCCCGGACGGAACTCAATGTGGCAGATCCCACGGTTGCACAATCCCGCGGAAGCAGCCCACGGCCGACGGTCAATCCGGATTCATGCGGCCCAGCAGCATGATCAGATCGGTGGCCCCCGGATCCACGCCAGCCTGCATCAGCAAGGTGGTCACCTGCCCGCGATGGTGGGTCTGGTGATTGAAGAAATGCGACATCGCCTGCCAGGCCGGATGCTGGCGCTGCACGCCCTGGGTGTTGCTGTAGCGCATCGTCAAGCCCGGGAACCTGTCCGGCATCTCCGCCAGCCAGAGGCTGATCGCATCGTCGATCTGGCTGCGTTTGGCTCGCAGCGCCTGCCAGTCGTCGTAGACCGGTTCGTCCAGCGCGTGGCCGGGGCGCAGATCCAGCACCTCATCGGACAAGGCCTGGCAGTCGAAGCCGTTGTCCAGGCCACACTGGCGCAAACGCTTGAGCCAGATCTGGTCGGCGACGATCAGATGGTTCAGCGTACGGTGGATCGAACCGAAGAACGCGCCGCGATCGCGCTTGCGCGCCGCGTCGTCGATCTGTTCGCAGGCAAGGTAAAGGCGCTCATTGAACCAGGCGTTGTAACGCGCCATCCAGCGGTAGTGGTCGAGCAGGTGTGGCTCCATGGCGTCCTCTCGGGCCGATTGTGTGTCGCCATCCTCGGGCACGTCAATCCGGTGTGCCGAAGCCGCCACCGCCCGGCGTATGGATCTCGAAGATGTCGCCGGGCGCCATCTCGACCTGGCCGATATGGCCGAGCGACTCGACCGAGCCGTCGGCCCGCACGACACGGTTGATGCCGACGGCACCTGCATGACCACCCGCCACGCCGAATGGCGCAACAATGCGGCCGTTGGACAGGATACTGGCGGTCATCGGCTCCAGAAAGCGTATCCGGCGCACGCCGCCGTCGCCACCATGCCAGTGTCCGGCGCCGCCGGAACCCAGGCGTATCTCGTAACTCTCCAGCCGCACCGGGAAACGGAACTCCAGCACCTCCGGGTCGGTCAACCGGGAGTTGGTCATGTGGGTCTGGACCACGCTGGTTCCGTTGAATCCGTCGACCAGACGGCCATCATCGTCGACCCGGCCACCGGCGGGTGAGCCGCCGGAGATCGTCTCGTAATACTGGTAGTTCGCGTTGCCGAACGTGAAGTTGTTC
Source organism: Burkholderiaceae bacterium (assembly GCA_041622095.1). Classification (GTDB taxonomy): domain Bacteria; phylum Pseudomonadota; class Gammaproteobacteria; order Burkholderiales; family Burkholderiaceae_C; genus CAISIP01. The sequence goes on from JBFJZP010000149.1 coordinate 1,347, forward strand.
ATCGTTCCCTGGTTGGCGGCCAGCACGCCCAGGGCGCCAAACAAGGCATTCGTGATGCAGGTCGAGGTTTCCACATTGCCGGCCACCACCGATGCCGGCGGATTCGGGTTCAGCATCGAGCCCGGCGGAATGATCACCTCCAGCGGCTTGAGGCAGCCGGCATTGAGCGGAATGTCGTCGTCGACCAGCGTACGAAACACGTACAGCACCGCCGCCATGCACACCGCGGTCGGCGCGTTGAAGTTGTTGGTCTGCTGCGCCGAGGTGCCGCTGAAGTCGATTACCGCGCTGCGCGCGCTGGCGTCGACCTTGATCGACACCTGGATCTGCGCACCGTTGTCCAGCGGCAGCGTGAATGCGCCGTCCTTGAGCCGCGTGATGACCCGGCGTACCGACTCCTCGGCGTTGTCCTGCACATGGCCCATGTACGCCTGCACCACGTCCAGTCCGAACTGCCCGACCATCTTGTGCAATTCCTGCACGCCCTTTTCGTTGGCGGCAATCTGCGCCTTCAGGTCGGCCATGTTCTGCTGCGGGTTGCGGCTCGGGTATTCGCCACTCTCGAGCAGCGCGACCATGGCCTCTTCCTGCAGCGTACCCCGGTCGACGAGTTTGACGTTGTTGATCTGAACACCCTCTTCCTCGATCCGTGTCGAGAACGGCGGCATCGACCCCGGCGAGGTGCCGCCCACGTCCGCATGGTGGCCGCGCGAACCGACATAGAAGGTCGGCACACCATCCAGATAGACCGGCGTGATGACGGTGATGTCGGGCAGATGGGTCCCGCCGTGGTAGGGGTCGTTGAGCACGTAGACATCGCCATCGGCCATGGTCTGCGCGTTCTCCCGGATCACGGTCTTGATGCTCTCGCCCATCGACCCCAGGTGCACCGGCATGTGCGGCGCGTTGGCGATCAGGTGGCCCTGCGCATCGAACAAGGCACAGCTGAAGTCCAGCCGCTCCTTGATGTTGACCGAATAGGCGGTGTTCTGCAGTTGCAGACCCATCTGCTCGGCGATATTCATGAACAGGTTGTTGAAGACTTCCAGCAGCACCGGGTCGACCGTCGTGCCAGCGGCAAACACCGCCTTGCGTGGCACGCGCCGCTCCAGCACCAGATGGTCGAGTTCGGTCAGGCGGGCTTCCCAGCCCGGCTCGACCACGGTGGTGGCATTGGCCTCGGCAATGATGGCCGGGCCCGGAATCACGTCGCCACAACGCAGGTCTTCGCGCACCACCAGCGCAGCCGCATGGGATGCACCACCGGAGAACATCTGCACCGTTTCGCGGCGCGGCACCTCACGGGGCGGATGCAGCGCATGCACCGGTTCGGACGGCGCGTCGCCGGCCACCACCGCCTCGACCGACACCGCCTCGACCACCATCGCCTTGCCCACCATCAGGAACGCGAACCGTTGCCGATAGGCGGTCTCGAAGCCGGCCACCAGTTGCGCCACCAGCGCCTCAGGGTCCGCCTGCGCACCGTCCGGGAAAGCCACCACCAAAGCCGCATCGCTGCCGGCATAGCGCACATGCACCCGGCGCAGCGTCGCCAGCTGGCCGCGGCTGACCTGCTGGCGCTCCAGGTCCTGCTGCGCAGCCTGGGCCAGCGATCGGAGCACCCGCACCACTTCGGCCATTGCGTCGGCCTGCAGCGGCAATTCGATCGCCTGCTCGCGGATCACATTCTGGTCGGCCAGGCCCATGCCGTAGGCACTGAGCACGCCAGCCAGCGGATGCACGAACACCCGAGTCATGCCCAGGGCATCGGCCACCATGCAGGCATGCTGGCCACCCGCGCCGCCGAAACACTGCAAGGTATAACGCGTCACGTCATAACCGCGTGCGACCGAGATCTTCTTGATCGCATTGGCCATCTGCTGCACGGCGATGTTGACGAAGCCTTCGGCGCTGTCCTGGGGGCTCAGCCCGGTCTGGCGCGCCAGTTCGGCAAACTTCTGCTCGACCACTTCCAGGCTCAACGCCTCGTTCGCTGCCGGACCGAACACCCTGGGGAAGTAGCGCGGCTGGATCTTGCCCAGCAACAGGTTGGCATCGGTCACCGCCAGCGGCCCGCCGCGGCGGTAACTCGCCGGCCCCGGATTGGCGCCGGCGCTGTCCGGTCCGACCCGGAAACGGGCGCCGTCGAATGCGAGGATCGAGCCACCGCCGGCGGCCACGGTATGGATGCTCATCATCGGCGCACGCATGCGCACGCCAGCGACCTGGGTCTCGAACTCGCGCTCGAACTCCCCGGCGAAATGCGATACGTCGGTCGACGTGCCGCCCATGTCGAAGCCGATGACCTTGGCATGGCCACCGAGCCTGGCGGTACGCGCCATGCCGACGATGCCACCGGCCGGCCCGCTGAGAATCGCGTCCTTGCCCTGGAAGGCATGGGCATCGGTCAAACCCCCGGAAGACTGCATGAAGAATAGTCGCACCCCCGGCATCTCGCGGGCCACGCGGTCCACATACCGGCTCAGGATCGGCGACAGGTAGGCATCGACCACCGTGGTGTCGCCGCGACCGACGAACTTCATCATCGGGCTGGTCTCGTGCGAGGTGCTGATCTGCGTGAAGCCGATTTCCTGCGCAATACGCCTGGCCACCTTCTCATGTTCGGTATAGCGGTAACCATGCATGAACACGATGGCCACGCTGCGCAGCCCCATGTCGAACTGTGCCTGCATCGCCGCGCGCAGCGCCACCTCATCGAGCGCCTGCACCACGTCGCCACGTGCGCCGACACGCTCGTCGGCCTCCACCACCACCTGGTACAGCAACTCCGGCAACACGATATGGCGGTCGAACAGGCGCGGCCGGTTCTGGTAGGCAATCCGCAACGCGTCACGAAAGCCGCGCGTCGTCACCAGCAGCGTCGGCTCGCCCTTGCGCTCGAGCAGGGCATTGGTTGCCACCGTGGTGCCCATCTTCACGCACTCGACCCGGTCGGGTGTGACCGACTGGTCCGGCGCGAGGCCCAGCAGATGGCGGATGCCGGCAACCGCCGCGTCCGGATATTGCTCCGGGTTCTCCGACAGCAGCTTGTGTGTGACCAGCGTGCCGTCCGGCCGGCGCCCGACCACATCGGTAAACGTGCCGCCACGGTCGATCCAGAATTGCCACCGGCTGTCGACGACATCGGGTTGGTTGGCGATCTCTTGCGTCATGATGTGGCGTTTCCGTTCAAAGTGAGGTTGCGGCCCGGGCCGCCTGGTCATACTGTCCCGACATGGTGCGCAAGGTGCGCGCCACATCGCCGATGTTGTCATTGAGTTCGGCGCCCAGGTTGCCGATCAGGCACTGCTCGCGTACCTCGCGGTACCGGGCGATCGCAGCCTCGCCTTCCGGCGTGGGCGCATACAGCACCTCCTTGCCGACCTTCTCCGCATGCACCAGGCCGGCACCGACGAGTTTCTTCAACGAATAGGCCACTACATGGGTGTCCTCGTAGTTCAGCACGAAGCAGATGTCGGCCAGTTTCTTGTTGCGCGCCCGGTGATTGACATGGTGCAGGATCAGCACATCGGTGATCGTCAAGTCCGGCACACCTGCCGCCGCCATGCAACGAATCGCCCAGCGCGAGAATGCGTTCCACGCAATGATCAGGCCGAACTCGAGCTCCGACGTCTCCTGGCTGCGCGGCGATACCAGATGCGACGAAGAGACGATCGGCTTCGCCCCGACCCTGGCCGGATTATTGCTAGCAATTTTTCGCATAGGGCTTTCCCTGATTCAATCAACAAAACAAAGATAAAACATCTTTAATTTATTGACACTTTACATTCATGCCCGATAGACTTCAAGCACGTCACGTTCGTGGCACCCGCATTGCGGGAAAACACTGAGCAAACGCCGGCCTCGTCGGATGACGGAGCCGGGGCGCAGGGCCTATCCTCGAACGTTCACGTACTGCATGCTTTTTTCATCAGGAGCCTCCCCATGACCTTGACCCGCCGCACCCTCGCCACCGCCGTGGCATTCGCATTCGCCGGCATGTCCGCCGGCGCGATGGCCCAGACCAAATGGGACCTGCCCGCCGCCTACCCGGCGACCAACTTCCACTCGGTCACGCTGACCGAGTTCGCCAACGACATCGACAAGGCCACCGGCGGCAAACTCAAGATCACAGTGCATGCCAACGCGTCGCTGTTCAAGGCGCCGGAGATCAAGCGCGCAGTGCAAGGCGGCCAGGCGCAGGCCGGCGAGATCCTGCTGGCGAACTTCGCCAACGAATGGCCGATCTATGCCGCCGACGGCATGCCTTTCCTGGCCGACAGCTACGACGAAGCGATGAAGCTGTACAAGGCGCAAAAGCCGCTGCTCGAGAAGAAGCTGTCGGCCGACGGCATGATGCTGCTGTACTCGGTGCCATGGCCACCGCAGGGCATCTACTCCAAGAAGCCGCTGGCATCCGCAGCCGACCTCAAGGGCATCAAGTGGCGCGCCTACAGCCCGGCCACCGCGCGTATTGCCGAACTGGTCGGCGCGCAACCGGTGACGGTGCAGGCGGCCGAGGTCAGCCAGGCATTCGCCACCGGCGTGACCGAGAGCATGATGAGCTCGGGTTCGACCGGCGCAGACAGCAAGCTGTTCGAGCATGTCAAGTTCTGGTACGACACCCAGGCCTGGCTGCCGAAGAACGCGGTCATCGTCAACAAGGCCGCCTTCAATGCGCTCGACAAGCCCACGCAGGACGCCGTCCTGAAGGCCGCCGCCGATGCCGAAGTCCGCGGCTGGGCAGCGAGCAAGAAGACCAACACCGAGTCGCTCGAAAAACTCAAGGCAGGCGGCATGCAGATCCTGCCGCCTTCGGCTGCACTCAAGGCCGACATGAAGAAGGTCGGTGACACCATGCTGAGCGAATGGCTGAGCAAGGCCGGCGACGAGGGCAAGTCCCTGGTCGACGCCTTCCGCAAGCCCTGAACCTGCGGTGTTCATGCGCAAGTCGCTCGACTTCATCTACAACAGCGCCGCCGCCCTGGCGGCGCTTTTCATGATCGGCCTGCTGATCATGGTGCTGCTGTCGATCGTCAGCCGGCAACTGCATTTCCACGTGCCGGGCACGGATGCGTATGCCGGCTACCTGATGGCCGCCAGCGGCTTCCTGGCATTGGCCCACACGCTCAAACGCGGCGAACATATCCGCGTCACCTTGCTGATCGGCGCCTTGAAGGGGCGCTGGCGCAAGGCGGTCGAGCTCTGGGGCCTGGGCTTTGCGTCCGCCTTCTCGCTCTTGTACGCCTATCGCAGCTGCAAGCTGGCCTGGGATTCGCACCAGTTCAACGACATCTCCACCGCCAACGACGCCACGCCGCTGTGGATTCCGCAGATCGCAATGGCATTGGGCACGGTGATCCTGGCCATCGCCTTCATCGACGAACTGGTGCTGGAGCTGACCAACAAACGCGCGCGCCCCAACAGCGATGAAGCCTTGCGCAACGAATAGACAGCGATAC